>NZ_CALGOG010000084.1:0-7065 GCF_937958135.1 uncultured Thermosynechococcus sp.
TGACCTACTCGCGGATGCGCCACCATGTGCTACAAGCGGTGAAAACCCTTGAAAAAGAGGGCTACGACCCAGAAGTGATTGACCTGATTTCCCTGAAGCCCTTGGACTTTGAAACCATTGGTGCCTCGATTCGTAAAACCCATCGCGTTGTGATTGTAGAAGAGTGCATGAAGACGGGGGGGATTGGCGCTGAACTCTCAGCCTCAATTATGGAGCGCTACTTTGACGAGTTAGATGCGCCGGTTATTCGCCTGTCCTCCCAAGATGTGCCCACCCCCTACAACGGCACCCTGGAGAATTTGACAATTGTGCAACCGCCCCAAATTGTAGCGGCAGTGCAGAAGCTGGTGCAGGGGCAGATTTGACCATGGGGAAATATCGCGGCTGGCTCATTGTCATTTTGGTATTGCTGATGGCCGCCACATGGGTCATTTTGCGCACACCGGCTCGGCTGGGCTTAGATTTGCGGGGGGGTGCCCAACTGACGTTACAGGTGCAAGCCACAGACAAGGTGCCACAAATTACGCCCCAAGTCCTCGCAGCGGTTCAAGGGGTGGTGCAGCGGCGAATTGATGGCCTTGGCGTTGCCGAAGCAGTGGTACAAACCGCAGGGGAGGATAAACTCTTGGTGCAATTGCCGGGGGTAACGGATCCTCAGCAGGCGGAGCGGATTCTTAAAGGGACGGCACAACTACTCTTTGCTGCTCAAAAACCGGGCACAGAGGCTCAACTGCAAATTGAGCGGCAACTTCAGTCGCAGTTGCTCCTAGAACAAGCCCAGCTGTTGGCAGAGCAAGCCAAGAATGCCGACAATCCTGAGGCCTTGAAGGAGATTGAGGCAAAGCTAGCCAAAAACCGCGAATCCCTTGAAAAAAGCCAGCAGGCGATCGCCAGCCTATTTGAACCCTCGGATTTAACAGGCGCCATGCTGCGGGAAGCCTTTGCCAGCCCCATCGCCCCCGGTTCCCCCAACTGGAGTGTGATTGTCCGCTTTGATAGCCAAGGAGCAGAACTCTTTGCCCAGCTTACAAAGGAAATTGCTGGCACAGGGCGCAGCTTGGGAATTTTTCTGGACAATCGCCTGATTAGTGCGCCCACGGTTTCTGTGGAATATGCCCAAACGGGCATTGTTGGGGGAAGTGCAGAAATTTCCGGGGGTTTTAATGCCCAAAGCGCCAATGACTTGGCCATTCAGTTGCAGGGGGGAGCGCTACCTGTGCCCCTAGAGGTGGTGGAAAACCGCACGGTGGGCGCTTCCTTGGGTCAAGACAGCATTCGCGATAGCCTCTATGCCGGTTTGGCGGGCTTGGGGTTGGTGCTGATCTTTATGGTGGCCTATTACCGCCTGCCGGGCCTGATTGCCGATATTGCCCTCATTCTCTACGCCATTTTTACCTACGCCGCATTTTTGCTGTTTGGGGTAACGCTGACATTGCCGGGGATTGCGGGTTTTATCCTCAGTATCGGTATGGCGGTGGATGCCAATGTGCTCATCTTTGAGCGTACCCGTGAGGAATTACGGGCGGGGAAAACCCTCTACCGTGCCGTTGAATCGGGGTTTGATCGCGCCTTTGCCAGTATTCTGGATAGCAATGTCACCACCCTAATTGCCTGTGCTGCCCTCTTTGCTTTAGGAACAGGGTTTGTGCGGGGCTTTGCCGTGACCCTTGCCATTGGGATTGGCATTAGTATGTTTACGGCTCTCACCTGTAGTCGCACGTTTCTGTTTTACGCCATCAGCATTCCCAGTCTGCGCAAGCCCAATTGGTTCTGTCCAAAACTGGAGAGTGTCCGATGAGCTTTAGTGTCAATCGCCGGCGATCGCTCTGGTGGGGGGTATCCCTAGCGGTAATTCTCAGCGGCCTCGCCGCCATGGCTTTCTCTTGGGCATCCCTAGGGAGTCCCCTGCGCTTGGGTTTGGATTTTATTGGCGGCACGCGCTTGCAATTGGAACTGGCCTGTAGCGCGACGGGAACTTGCTCCCAGCCCATTGATATTGATGCGGTGCGCCAGATCCTCAATGAACAGGGATTGGGCAACAGCAGCCTGCAGGTGGTTGATCAGTACGGGCTGAGCATTCGTACAACGCCCCTCAACGTGGATCGGCGCACCCGCCTCACGGATGCCCTCACCCAAAGAATTGGTAATTTTGACCCCCAGAAAACGCAGATTGAAACCGTTGGCCCTACCCTTGGCGAAGAAATCCTGCGATCTGGATTGCTGGCACTACTGGTGTCGTTTGTTGGCATTACGGTCTATCTCACGCTGCGCTTTCAGTTTGACTATGCCTGTTTTGCCCTGGTTGCCCTTGTCCACGATGTGCTGGTAACCACGGGGGTCTTTGCCATTTTGGGACTGGTGGCCGGGGTGGAAATTGACAGTCTCTTTATTGTGGCGCTGCTGACGATCATTGGCTTTTCGGTGAACGACACGGTGGTTATCTACGATCGCGTGCGGGAAACCCTGAAGCTCAACCCTGACCTTGACATTAAAGAAGTGGTGGATCAGGCGGTTGTCCAAACCCTAGGTCGCTCGATTAACACCACCCTAACGACGCTCCTGCCTTTGATGACTATCTTTATCTTTGGCGGTGACACGCTGCGCTACTTTGCCCTTGCCCTGATCATTGGTTTCACGACGGGTGCCTATTCCAGTATTTTTATTGCCAGTACGCTCCTTGCCTGGTGGCGCGATCGCCAACCTCCCCGTCCTGCGGCGAATACACTGGAGACAACGCCTACCCCCTAACCGGTTGTGCTCATTCCCCTCACCCAAGAAAAAGTCCGTCAATTGGTGCCGCTGGTGGCCACGGGTTCCCAGTATCGCTATGTCTGGGGTAAACTGCAGGACTTTCTGCGACGCTTGACCTTCTCCGTTGTCGGCGTAGCCTTAGTGGCCTTTGGTTTGAATTTTTTAGGGGATAGCACTCAACTGGTGTTGGGGCTGATTGCCGGTCTCTATTGGCTGTGGGCACCGGCAGTACTGGCCACCTTTCGCAATCGTCGCCATCGGCGGTTTCCCTATGGGGGTTTTTGGCGCGGGCGCGTTTTGGAGGTCTATGTTACGGAAGAGTTAGTGGGCAAAGAGGAGACCGTTAACGACAAGGGGGAACTGGTGATTATTGAGAACCGCGAACGCTGTCTGAATTTAGAGATCGGTGATAAAACGGGCTTTGAAACAAGAGTTCGTGCCAAGTTGCTGCGTCAACACCGAGGCATTCGCCCAGGGGATGTAGCGGAAATGCTGGTTCTCTCCCGTCGCCCCGATTTGGCAGAGATTGGGCTGATTTCTGAAGTCTTCCTGCCCCGCCATCGCCTCTGGGTGGGCACCTACCCCATCTTGCAGCGGGATGTTTTTGAGGATCTCTCGGAGAGGCTGCGGCGCAAAGCCCGTCCTCAAGCTCCTCGGCGATCGCCCCGCCCACGCGGTTCCCGCCTGTGATACCTTAGAGGAGAGAAATAAAAGTTAACAATTTTAGATCTTCCCTTGACTGCTCTTACTTTCTCCTCTGTTTTCCCTTTACTGCGCTTTGGCACACGGCTAGGTTGGTTGCTCTTTGGCTTTGCTGCCTTTTTGGTGTCCATTCCTGTTTTTATTGAGGCGCCTTTGGTGCGAACCCTGCCCTGGCTGAGTTTGGCCCTGACGCCACTCCTGCTGGGTCTGAGTTTCTCTCTGCAATGTCAACCTCGCTACCGCTATTGGGGGGAGATGCTCTATGGCTTTAGCTGGTGCTGGGGGGCAGGTTCCCTCTACTGGGGGTGGTTGCGCTGGGAACCCCTGTGGCACTTGCCCATTGAGGCGCTCCCCATGCCGCTCATGCTCTGGCACCTCCGGCAGCGGCAGCAACTGGTGGGGGTGTTCTTTTTTGGAGGCTCTTTTTTGGGTACAGCGATCACCGATGCTTATTTTTACCTGATTGATGTGATTCCCCATTGGCGAGCGATCATGTATCTTGAGGGGGATGTTATTTCTGTTCAGGAGATGCTGGCGCAGGCGATCGCCCAAGCCCAGACGTTTAGTGGCCAAGTGTGGGGAGTTCTTTTGAGTTTAAGTTTGCTTCTCATTGGTTTGCTGCCCCTCTTTGAATCCCGGATTCGTCGTGGCCACCCCTCCGTCTTGCCTGTGTGGGGATTTATGGGTGCTGTCTTGAGCACACTCGTTGTGGATGGTCTTTTTGGCCTTACCGTTGGCTTGGTATCTGTAAGTTAAAAGGGTGACTCTCTCTTAGCGCAAGTGACTAAAATCAGCACAGAGGGATTCAACGGCAGTCATGGGGGGTTTTTCTCACCTTTGCTTCATAGGTTCGGCTCTTCTCTTTTGCCTTGAGGGCTATTATCGGCTGAAGCTAAAGGGCATGAAGGTGGCCAGCCCTAGCTCCATTGGCGAGTTACAGCAATGCCAGCGGCAGGTGGCACAGGAAATAGGCAGCGGCAGTTGGCGCGAGTACGTGCAGGTGTTTGGTCAAGTGACCACTTCTCAGCCGCTGCTCTCAGAGGTGAAGCGGATTCCCTGCGTCTATTACAAAACCATCATCAGCCGCGAGGATAAAAAAGAGGGGAGCGATCGCCGCAATCGTCGAGAACGCCACTCGGAAATCATTGGCCGCCATGAGCAGTCCACCCTCTTCTTTCTGCGAGATCAGCAAGGGCAAATTGAGGTGAACCCCCTCGGTGCTGAGATTGAGGCAGTGCAGGTCCTAGACGAGCTGCGGCCAGCGGATAAACCCCATTCTTTTTCCCTCTCGCTGGGGTTTTTGTCCTTGAACTGGCGCTTTGGCAATCCGCCAACCCTCGGCTATCGCTACCAGGAGTGGGTGTTGCCTTTGGGACAGCCTGTCTCAGTAGTGGGCATGGCCTCAGATCAAGGGGGGGTTCTCCGCCTGCAAAAGCCGCAAAGCAGGGGACAGAAATTCATCATTTCCCTGAGTTTTGAAGATCAGCTTATCCGGGAGTACAAACAGCAAAGACGGAAAATAACCTATGCTTCCCTGAGTGCTGCCCTCTGTGGTGTCTGTGGCCTAGTCTTGAGCTTGTTTTAGTCAGGTTCTTACTGCGGGTTTTTAGGGTGTACCCAGATGATCCGCCGCTGATTGGCGGCAATTAAATTGGCCTCCTCCTGGGCAATGCGCTGCCGTGCTTGGGGCTGGCGATCGCGCTCCTGTTTCAGTTGCAATTCTTTGACCCGTGCCTCCAGTTGCCCTACTTCTGCTTCGAGGGCATGGAGTTTTTGCAGTTGACTGCGCTGATAGGGCACGAGCTTAGCGATCGCCCCAAGGGCAAAAGCGAGTAGCACTAGGTTCACTGTAATTTTAGCACCGGCTTCCCAGGCGATCGCGGGAATTCTTCGAGGAGAGTGAATCATGACTCAACCGTGAACGGCGATTTGTTTATCAATCAGTATAAAAAGAAAGAAGCAGCTCCCCTGCCTCAGCAACCACATTGGGAACCGCCTCAAGGTTAGTGTGGAAAAATAAAGTAATGCAGCCGGTGGTCAGCAACTGTGACGACTACTTGTACAACTCAGTGGAGAGACGAAATGCCAGCACCGCAGGCAGCAGAGCAATCACAAGAGCAACGTAAACTTGGGTATCGGTCAGTGCCATGAACAACTCCTTTGGGGAATAACAGTCGCGATCAAGCGCTGTATTTATTACTCCATAGGCGCTTCCCTTTGGCAACGCTTGCTCATAGTTTTTAACATTTCCCCTCTAGGTCTGTGGGGTAACCCTAGGACGCCGCTGGGGCAGCCGCCGCAGAATCGCCAGCATTGGAAGTCCTGTGCCCACAAGTGTTAGCAAACTCAGCCCCACCAAGAGAACATAGAAGGGACGCCCCACCTCCCCCCAATAGGTGCCCTGATGTAGGCTCAGGAAAATTGCCGCCTGTTCTTTGGAGAGGCCAAACCAGTTGCGCCCAAGGCGATAGGCCATTCCCGTCGTGGCGCTCACCAGCAGGGGCAAGGCTGCAATGCCCGCCAAAAGATGATGCAGCCGCCGTGCAGACCGCTGGGCAGGGAGCGATCGCCCCCACAGGAGACCCAAACCCGTGGCAATGATTCCCAGCAAGCCCAAACCAAGGATCAACACATACAGCGGTACCCCCCATTCCCCCAGATAGCGGCCTTCATGCAGCGTCATCATTGCCCGCCCAAAGTCCTTGGAGAGTCCAAACCAACTGCGCCCCAGACGATGGGCGATTCCCGTGGTGGCAGAGATCAATAGGGGCAGGGCAAAGAGCAGAACCAAGAATTGATGCCCCTGACTGCTTATTTTGGTAAGGCGCTGTTTGAGAGTACTCATGGCTACACCTTTACAGGCAAAGGAATCCACAGTGTAAAAGCAGTACCGCGATCGCCTGTGTAGGGACTGGTAACCTGCAAGCTCAGACCATAGGGGCGGAGCAAATCCTGAGCGATCGCCAACCCCAAACCACTGCCCTCAATTTCGCTGTCCGCTTGAATCCCGCGATAGCCGCGTTCAAAGAGCCGCGACTGTGCCTCTGCGGGAATCCCACAGCCCGTATCCCAAACCGTTAATTCTAAGACAACCGGCGTGAGGGTCAAACGCAAACCAATCGTGCCCCCCTTGGGGGTGTACTTAAAAGCATTGTCCAGTAAGTTGCCCACCACCTCCTGCAGCACCCGTTCCTCTAGCCAGATGGGCGGGAGTTGGGGCGGCATTTCCACAATAAAGGTTTTGCCCTCCATTTCCGCACGGGCTTGGGCGGCGGTGATCAGGGGAGAGAGGGTTTCCGACAGATCTAGAGGTTTACCGGCAAGGGGCAGGGGTTGACTGCCCCTCAAGGCAGGAGTCTTGTTGCGCTGTTGGCGATAGTCCTCCAACAGTGCCATGAGCCGCTCTGTTTCCTTGGCAATCCCTTCGGCGAGGGGGCGCCCCTGGTGATCGGGTTCCAACCGTTTGAGCAGCAGCTTGACAAACGTACGAATGGCGGCCACGGGATTGCGCAGTTGATGGAGTAAATCCTCAAAGCGTTGCTGCTGATCCAGCGGGTTGGCGGGAGAGTGGCTGAGCCATTGTTGCCGTTGATCTAGGACGCAGGCGATCGC
>NZ_CALGOG010000085.1:0-6136 GCF_937958135.1 uncultured Thermosynechococcus sp.
ATGTTGCCCTTTGAAATCACGCCTTGGAGAAGGGGCGAAAACGGCGCAGGCGCAGCGCATTCATGACCACCGAGAAGGAACTAAAGGCCATGGCTGCCCCCGCCACCATGGGGTTGAGAAGCCAGCCATTCAAGGGGTAGAGGGCACCCGCGGCAATGGGGATACCGGCCCCATTGTAAATGAAGGCAAAAAAGAGATTCTGCTGAATATTGCGGATTGTGGCACGGCTGAGTTGGAGGGCGGTAACAATGCCCTGAAGATGACCGGAAATTAGGGTAATGTCGCTGCTGGCGATCGCCACATCGGTGCCCGTGCCGAGGGCAAGGCTCACATCCGCTTGCGCTAGGGCTGGGGCGTCATTGAGGCCATCGCCCACCATTCCCACAACGTTGCCCTGACGCTGCAGGGCAGCAATCATTTCTGCCTTTTGGGCGGGGCGCACCCCGGCAACGTAATGGTCAATCCCCACTTGCCGGGCGATCGCGGCGGCCGTACCGGCGTGATCTCCTGTCAGTAAAATCACCTCCAATCCCATGCCCTTGAGGGCAGCTACCACCGCCGCCGCTTCGGGCTTGAGGGGATCGGCAATGGCCACTAGACCCTTGACGCTTTCCTCCACGGCAATCCAAACAACGGTTTTTCCCCCTTGGGCAAGACGCTGGGCGTGGGACTGCCAAGGGGCGGTGTCAACACCGCGGGCTTCCAGAAAGGCGGGCGTGCCGACGCGCACCCACCGATCTGCAACGAGGCCTTCTACCCCCTGACCAACGGTGGCGGCAAAATCGCGAACCGGTTGCAGAGGGATCCCCTGCCCTTGGGCATATTCGACCACCGCCGCCGCCAGGGGATGCTCCGAGTGCGCCTCCACACTGGCGGCAAGGCACAAGAGGGTGTGGGCATCCCCTTCAGCATAGAAGTCGGTAACGCTGGGATGGCCTTGGGTCAGCGTTCCGGTTTTGTCGAGGACAAGGGTTTGCAGGCGCTGCGCCAGTTGGAGACTGCGGGCATCTTTGATTAAAATGCCATACTCCGCCGCTTTGCCCGTGGCCACCATGATGGAGGTGGGGGTTGCCAAGCCAAGGGCACAGGGACAGGCAATGATCAAGACACTCATCGGAGTGACCAGGGCCAGGGTGGGATTGCGGCCAAGGGTAAGCCACAGTAGCCCCGTAAGGAGGGCGATCGCCAAGACTGCGGGCACAAACCACGCCGTAATGCGATCCGCCAGTTTTTGAATGGGGGCCTTGGAGGCCTGCGCCTGCTGCACCCGTTGAATAATCTGGGCCAAAAAGGTTTGCTGCCCCACCCGTGTGGCACGGATTTGCAAACTGCCCGTTTGATTGAGGGTAGCGCCAATCACCTCATCCCCTGGGTACTTTGCCAGCGGCAGGCTCTCGCCGGTCACCATGGATTCGTCCACCGTTGAAGTCCCGGCCACAATCTCGCCATCCACGGGAATTGTTTCGCCGGGGCGCACCAGTAGCAAATCTCCCCCCTGCACTGCAATCAGGGGAACCTCCACCGCTTCCCCATTGCGAATGACCCGCGCTGTTTTGGGTTGTAGGGCTAGGAGCTTGCGCAGGGCGGCGGCGGTTTCCCGCTTAGCTCGACTTTCCAGAAGGCGTCCTAAAAGAATCAGGGTAATGACCACCGCCGACACCTCGTAATAGACCGCTGGGGAATAGTCATGGAAGGCTTGGGGAAAGAGCGTCACCAAAAGGGAGTAGAAAAAGGCAACACTCGTGCCCAGGGCCACCAAGGTATCCATCGTTGCGGTGCGATAGCGCAGCGCCCGCCATGCCCCCTGATAGAAGGATTCGCCACTCCAAAACTGAATTGGGGCCGTCAGCAGCAGTTGTACCCCAGGATGGTGCAGCCAAGGGGGAACAGGCCCCCCCGTCATCATCGGCAGGTTCCCGAGGAGCAACAGGAGCGTGGCGCTCCCGGCAAAGAGAAGGCGGCGTTTGAGACGGCGCAGTTCAGCCCGATAGGCAAACTCCTCGGCGGCGGTGTCGCTGACCAGTCCCTCCGCCGGCAGTCGCTCCGCCTGGTAGCCGGCTTTGGCGATCGCCTCCTGCAAATCCAGCCAGGTCACCCGCTGGGGATCGTAAGTCACACTGGCTTGGCCGGCGGCAAAATGAATTTCACAGTCCACTACCCCCGCCAGCGATCGCAGGGCAGTTTCCACCACATTGGCGCAGGCGGCACAGTGCATCCCCTGCACTTTGAAGGTGAGGTGAGTCATCTTAGCCTTTCCCTTGTTCCCTCTCCGTTGATCCTGAAGTCTCCGGTCAACTGGAGAGTCAAGGGGTTAGGCGTCCACCTCGGCGGGGGAATTTTGGGGAGTCAATTCAGAGGCGATCGCCGCCAATTCCTGCTCAAAGGTCAACTGTGCCCGATTCGTGCGTCCGCCCAGGTAGAGGATTTCGTTCTCCTGCAGCCCCCACACTTGGGAATGGGAGACGTAGCTCATGATCACGCCGGCCATGAGCAGGGCAAACCCCGCATAGAAGAGGGGAATTCCCGGATCCGCTTTAATTTGCAGCCCCGTACTGCCCACCACTTCAACCAACGTCAGCTTCACCCCATTGATTTCTGTACTCATGCCCGTGCGCAGGCTCCTGAGAAACTCCCCCTTGGGGCCGTAGAGGAGAACCGTGCCTTGAAGATCCTGCGCAATCAGGGCAATCCCTTCCGCGAGATCCGGCTTGGTGGGAAGCCATGTGCCCCAGAGGCGACCTTTCCCCTCTGTTTCCAGTTGAGCCATGGGCAGTTGCAGCACAGGACTGTTGTTGAGGCGAAAGCGAAGGGCGGCAATCCCCCAGTCCGCCTGATAGAGGGTTACGCCGCCGTACCTGAGGGGCCGGTTGACATGGATAGTGCCCCGCTTTACCTCCTGCCCTTGCCCATCGAGCACCGATAAATCCGAGTAAAACTGGTCAACGGCGCCGCTATCCGTGTAGTCAATCCAAAAGCGGTTGACTTTCACCGCCCAATCTTGGGGAATGCGGGCAAGGGGGCCTGCTTGCACAATGTGCTGTAAATGAAAAGTCTCGCCACTGGGCACCAGTTCCTGAGCCGTAAAGCCTGTGAGTGCTCCCAAAATTCCCCCCAGCAAAATCAGGATCATACTGGCATGGACAACAATCGGGCCAATGCGCCCAACAAGGCCCTTGCGGGCATAGAGCTGGTTATCGGTGTGCCAGACGCGGTAGCCCCTTGCGGTCAAGGCGGTGGCCAAGTCCTTGAGGGAACCTTGGGGAATGGTGGTGCTGAGGGCCAGCTTGGTGAACTGTCGCGGTGCTTGGTAGTACTGCCAGCGTTGGGCGGCGGTCAGGGCGGGCACCTGACGACTCAGGGTACAGGCAATCAAACTTGCCCCAAAGAGCACCAACAGGGTGAGATACCAGGGGGTGTGATACACATGGTCTAACCCTAGGGCCAGGAGGACTCGCCAACTGAGAAAGCCAAAGAGGGCGGGGTCTTCGGGATAGTTGGCTTGATAGAAGCTGAGGGATTGCCCCTGCTCAATCACGGTGCCGCCAATACTGGCGATCGCAATCCCCAAAAGTAGGAGAATGGCCAGACGCAGGTCTCCAAGGAGGGCAAAAACACGGCGAACCACAGGGGCACTGCTCCTTATGAGGGTTAACTTATTGTTGCCAATTGACCCAGTCTTGGGGCTTCAAAAATGTGGTGTACAGTTCTGCTTCAGGAGTGTTAGGCTCTGGCTGATAGCCATATTCCCAGCGCACCAGGGGGGGCAAGGACATCAAAATAGACTCCGTGCGGCCATTGGTCTGCAGGCCAAAGATGGTGCCCCGGTCATAGACAAGGTTAAATTCCACATAGCGCCCCCGCCGGTAGAGCTGGAATTGCCGCTCGCGATCGCCATACTCCATGTGACGCCGCCGTTCCACAATCGGCAGATAGGCTTCTAGGAAGGCTTGACCACAGCTTTGAATAAAAGCAAAGAGATCTTCCCAGGAACGAGGGCCAATTGAACCGACTTGGCGGCTATAGCGAGCCGCTTCGCCATTGGGGTCAGGGCCACGGTACAGCTCGCGATCGCTGCCATCTTGGTAGTCAAAGAAAATGCCGCCGACGCCGCGGGTTTCGCCGCGGTGCTTGAGATAAAAGTATTCGTCACACCAGCGCTTGAAGACGGGGTAATACTCGCTGTGGTGGCGATCGCAGGCAGCCTTGTGCACCTGGTGGAAGTGTTTCGCATCTTCTGCAAAGGGGTAGTAGGGGGTCAAATCCGCTCCCCCCCCAAACCACCACACCGGCCCCGCCTCAAAGTAGCGGTAGTTCAAATGCACCGTCGGCACATAGGGATTGCGGGGATGGAGCACCATGGAGGTACCGGTGGCATAGAAGGGATGGCCGGCAGCCTCTGGCCGCTGCGCCAAAATGGAGGGCGGCAACTGATCGCCCCAGACTTCCGAGAAATTGACTCCCCCCTGCTCCAAAAGGCGGCCATTTTTCATCACCCGCGATCGCCCGCCACCGCCTTCGGGTCGCTCCCAACTGTCCTCCTGAAACTGGGCACCGCCATCGGCAGCCTCTAAAGCCTGACAAATTTGATCCTGTAAATCCTTCACAAAGGTGGCCACCCGTTGACGGGAATCCCTGGGCACAGCGGTGGTAGCAGAGGTTACAACAGTCATAGTCAATATCGAAATCCCAATAACGGTCTTCAGTGTCAAACAGCAGTTCAAAGCGTGTCTAGGCCTTGACTGTCTTTATTGTACTGCTCTGCCAGCACCTGGGCGAACTTGGCGGCCAGGGCAGCCACCCACTGTTCATCCTGCTTGGTATAGCTGCGCGGCGCATTGGTGCCCAGAATCATCACGGTTTGTTCATCCACCGGTTGGCAGATCACCCCTTGGGTATTGGGGGGCAAGTAGTCAAATTCAATGCGGCCGGGGTAAAGAGCCAGATTCACTAAATAGATGGGGCGTTGGGTTTGCAGGGCGCGCCGGACAATGGGGCCGGCAGCCGTCATGGGTTTGGGGCCGAGAATGCCGCGCCGCAGAAGGGGGCGATCGCCCCGCCAAATCACAATGGACTTTGTGGGCGTATTGGTGAGCAACGTATAGGAAAGCCACGCCAGTTCCGTTTTCAGTGCCGAATCCAAATCAGCCGCCAGTTCAAAGCCCTCCTCCCCCTCCAGAATGACCGCTTCGGGAGGACGGGGCTGCACCTGCTGCCAGATCAGCGTCGTTAAAACCAACACCGCTGCTAGGATCACCCCCACCACATCAGACCGCGCTTGCGAGGGGGTCAGCAGCGGCGTCAGGAGACGATTGAGCAGGAGCAGGGTGCCCCCCAGAATCCCCGTTGCCAGGGGCAGATAGCGCAGGAATTGATTGTTCATCACAATCTTGAAAAATGGCCCGACAGTCACTGTATCTATTCTCTGTTAGTCTAATCTTGCGGTGGGAGGAGTAAATGGCACCATGCCAAGACCAGGGTTCGCAGGCCTCAGGCGGGGGGCGATCGCCCTTTTGGAACTGGTGAGCTTTAGCCTTTTAGACCCTCTCCCCTTGGCCCTTGGCGGTGCACCGCCGGCCATCCTCGCCAGTCCTAGGGCTGCCCCCTTGCACCTAGAAATTAGCCTCTCGCGGCGGCAACTAACCCTCTATCGCGGCCAGACCCCCCTGCGCCGCTATCCCGTGGCCGTTGGCCGACCGGGGTGGGAAACCCCCGTGGGCACATTTCAAGTGCGGCAGATGATTCGCGATCCCGCTTGGAAAAATCCCTTTAGCGGTGTCGTGATTGCCGGCGGGCATCCCCAAAATCCCTTGGGACGGCGTTGGATTGGCTTTTGGAGTGATGGCAAAAATTGGGTTGGGCTGCATGGTACCCCCAATCCTGAGTCTGTGGGTCAGGCGGTCTCCCACGGCTGCGTGCGCATGTACAACCGCGACATAGAGGAGCTGTTCGAGAAAGTGCATCTGGGTGTGCCGGTAATTGTGGTGCGCTAGAAGGGGGCAACCAAAGCAGCGCCGAAAAAGACAACGGCGATCGCGTCCACCAAGCCATGGAGGATGACCCCTGCCCACAGCCGCTGGGTACAGGCAAAGGTGAAGCAGTAAAAAAGGGAGGCAAATGTTGCCATAAGGACATACAC
>NZ_CALGOG010000086.1:0-22149 GCF_937958135.1 uncultured Thermosynechococcus sp.
GTACATCTCTTCGGTGAACATGGCTAATGGGGTTAGCTTGACCTTGATTACATTAAAAGAACTATTCACGCCCCAAAGTTCTGCCTTTACGGGGGTAGCGTTGCAAACATCTGTACAGTATAGACCTCCCCCCGCGCTGAATTCAAAGCAATGCCAAAGCCAAAACGGGTAAATCCAGGATCGAGGAGATTTTGACAATGGCCATCACTGTACATCCAGTCTTTTTAGCAGCGCTCAATAAGCTTATAGTTGAGCACCAATCCGGGGGTGCCGTTCTGCTTCGTAATATTTTCACCCACGCCGCCACGCCCCCCTAGGGCAATAAACCGATCCATTGGCGATCGCCCCTCCGGAGTGGTATGGCTAAAGTATCGGCGTTTGAGCATGTCTTCGGCATGGCGTTGTGCTGTCTGTGTCAGTAACTCATCAGCAACAAGGGGCGGCAATCCCTTGAGCTGGCGATCGCGATTCACCAATTGCAGGGCAAAGCCCCGTATTTCAGCAAGGGAGCGTTTTGGCTGAGCAGCAATTATATCCACCTGTGGGGCACCGATTTGCCAGTCTTGCCCCCCTGAACCGTTATCGAGGTGCACAGACCTCTTGGCCACTGCAAAAGCAATGCCCAGTGTTAATGCAACATACAAAAAGGATTGTAAGTGCTGTTGATTGAGCCAACGGCCGCTCATGGCTGAGAAGCGTTTCTACCTAGTCCCAGTGTACGCGAGCAAGTGCGGAATCCACTACATTGCCGTGTATTGCCCTGAGCTTGTTCTCCAGAGTATTGTGAACAGTGACTTGAACTCTGCCCAGTTTGCAGTTCCTCAATGATCACCTCCAAGAAGTTACTAAAGGATAGCCACCCATGGCAAAATTAGTCGCATTTCATGAAGAATCTCGGCGATCGCTCGAACGTGGAATTAACGCCGTTGCCGATGCCGTGAGAATTACCCTTGGCCCCAAAGGGCGGAATGTGGTGCTTGAGAAAAAGTACGGTGCACCGCAGATTGTCAACGATGGGGTAACGATCGCCAAGGAAATTGAACTGGAAGATGCCTACGAAAATACCGGTGCCCAACTGATTCGGGAAGTGGCCGCTAAAACCAATGATGTTGTCGGGGATGGCACCACCACTGCCACCCTCCTTGCCCAAGCCCTGATCCGCGAAGGCCTGAAAAACGTGGCTGCCGGTGCTAACCCCATTGCCCTCAAGCGCGGCATGGAAAAAGCGATTAAAGCAGTTGTTGAGGGGATTGCTGAAGTCGCCAAACCCGTCGAAGGGGACATGATTGCCCAGGTGGCAACTGTCTCCGCCGGTAATGACCCAGAAGTGGGAGCCATGATCGGTGAAGCCATGGCCAAGGTGGGCAAAGATGGCGTGATCACCATTGAAGAGTCCAAATCCCTGAATACAGAAATGGAAATTGTCGAGGGGATGCAGTTTGATCGCGGCTACATTTCCCCCTACTTTGTCACCGATGCGGAGCGGATGATTGTCCAACTCAACAATGCCTATCTACTCCTGACGGACAAAAAAATTACTAGCATCCAAGACCTGATTCCCACGTTGGAAAGAGTTGCCCGCAGTGGTCGTCCTCTCGTGATCATTGCCGAAGATGTCGAAGGAGAAGCTCTCGCCACCCTAGTGGTGAACAAACTGCGGGGCGTCCTCAATGTTGTTGCCGTCAAAGCTCCCGCCTTTGGCGAACGGCGTAAAGCAATGCTCCAAGACATTGCCATTCTCACGGGCGGTCAAGTCATTTCCGAGGAAGTGGGTCTAACCCTAGAGGATGTGGAAATCACCATGCTAGGGGAAGCTTCCTCCGTCACCGTGACCAAAGACACGACCACCCTTGTGTCGGAGAAGGGCAATAAAGCCGATATTCAAAAGCGCGTTGAGCAGCTCAAGAAGCAGTTGGCAGAGACCGACTCCGAATACGACAAAGAAAAGCTACAAGAGCGGATTGCCAAGCTCGTAGGTGGCGTGGCGGTGATCAAAGTGGGTGCCGCTACCGAAACGGAACTGAAGGATCGCAAGCTGCGCTTTGAAGATGCCCTCAATGCAACAAAAGCAGCAGTGGCTGAAGGGATTGTGCCCGGCGGGGGTGTGACGTTACTGCACTTGGCCAATCGCATTGATGCCCTGCTTCCTACCCTCAGTCCTGAGGAACAAACGGGGGCACGCATTGTCGCCAGTGCCTTGGCCGCACCAGTGGCGCAAATTGCGGATAATGCCGGTGTCGAGGGAGCCGTTGTCGTGGAAAATGTCCGCGCCGGTAACTTTAACTATGGCTTCAATGCCGCAACCGGCACCTACGAGGATCTGGTCAGTGCAGGGATTATTGACCCGGCTAAGGTGGTTCGCTCGGCTCTACAAAATGCCGGTTCGATCGCCGGCATGGTACTGACGACGGAAGCCCTTGTGGTCGAAAAACCGCAACCTAAACCCGCAGCCCCCGCCGGTGGCGGTATGGGGGACATATGATGTAGGCTCACTGTCCTAATCGTTTGCTATTTCCTCTCCTCCTCATCGAACGGGGGGGAGAGTTTTTTATTGCTGTCTAAAATTTCAGGGCATTCTGCGTCACTTGGGCGATCGCCTGATCGGTGGCCTTGGGCAAATGGTAGTACTTGCCCCCCGCCCGCTGCGCCAATTCCTTGCCCATCCCCGTGGAGACGAACTTATTCTCGGTGTCAATCACCAAGAGCTTCAGACCCAAAGCCCGAATTTTAGCGGCAATTTCCAGAACCTCGGCTTTGACATCGGGCTTGGCCTCCGGCGGCATCGTCTCCCCCAGGGAACGGCTCAAGGGGACATTCCCCCGCCCATCGGTAATGGCCACAATCATCACTTGACCAATTTCACCGCTTTGCCGGGCATTTAGACCCACCCGCACCGCTTGGGTCAGGCCATGGGCCAGGGGGGAACCACCCCCACAGGGCAAGGTTTCAAGGCGCCGCCGCGCTGCTTCAATGGAGCGGGTTGGGGGCAAGAGCACCTCCGCTTGCTCACCTCGAAAGGGAATGAGCGCCACCATATCGCGGTTTTGATAGGCTTGGGTCAGGAGGCGAAGCACTGCTCCTTTAGCAGAGTTCATGCGGTTCAATGCCATGGAGCCGGAGGCATCAACCACAAAAATAATCAGGGCACCCGCTTTGCGCACTAAGCGTTTAATCCGCAGATCACTGTTTTCGACAATGACGCGGCGCTGCGGTTGACGCAACCGCCGGGATTTTTGGTAGGGAGCCGCACTCCGCAATGTTGCATCCACAGCAATGCGGCCTCCCCGTCCGCGGGGCAAAATAGGGCGGATATAGCGACCGCGGTCTTGGGAATAAATCAGGCTGCGGCTCCCTGATTTCCCTTGACGTTGGGTCAGTTGGGCAAAGTAGAGTACCGATTCATCCAAGACCGTGCCATCGGCTTCAAAGACAAATTCCTCAGGAATGGGGGGCGTCTCCTGCTGTTCTTGCGGTGGGGTCTCTGGTTCATCGGGTTCTTCTTCAGGCTCAGATTGCTTGCTTTCTGGGGGAGGCGGTGGCGGCGGGGGCGGCTGATCCGGCGGCGGTTCGAGCTGAGTGGCGCGCGGCACGATGACCAGCTCAACGGCACGGCGCAGGTCTTCGGCATTCACTTCACTACGACCATTGAGAGCGGCGTGGGCTTTGGCTACCCGCACGGCAAAGAGTTCTGCGCGATGGCCTTGTACTCCTGCGCGCAGGGCTTCGGTGACCAGATAGGCAATTTGCTGCCGTTGAATTTTTACCTCCTTGAGCCACTCCCGTGCCAGAATGATTTGGGTGCGCAGATCCTCAAGCTCGGCATTGTACTGCTGCAAAAAGGCTTGGGGCGAATCGGCAAATCGGGTGGCATGATCCACCGCCGTGAGCCGCTCATCTAAGCCCAAAACGGTATCTGCCGAGAGGGCGATCGCAAACCGATCCAGCAGATGGGGCGGCACTTCCCCCTCATCGGGGTTAAACGTGGCAATTAAGAGGGGACGACAGGGGTGATCCAGGCTAATCCCCTCCCGTTCAATTTGATTGCGCCCGGCACTGAGCACCGCCATCAACACATTGGCCAGTTGCTCATCCAAAAGATTAATTTCATCCACATAGAGCACGCCGCGGTGGGCGGCAGCTAGGAGGCCGGGCTGAAACACCGCTTCGCCCCGCTGCACCGATTGACTCACATCCACGGCTCCCAAGAGGCGATCCTCCGTGACGCCCAAGGGAATTTGCACAAAGGGGGCGGGAACGACTTTGGTGGTCAACTCCACATCGGGATGATTTTGGCGCCAAGCCAGCAGGCGGCTATCCCACTCTTGGGGGCGTTCCGGATCGGGGTTGGCAATGATTGGAACTGGAATCTCCCCCTGATCAATGACTTCAATGGGGGGTAAGAGGGCATGAATTCCCCGCGCAAGGACGGATTTAGCCGTACCGCGGCGACCGCCGATAATTACTCCCCCCAAACCGGGGTCAACAGCAGCCAACAGCAGTGCCAGTTTAATGGCCTCTTGACCGACAACGGCAGTGATGGGAAAGGGGGCGATCGCGAGCGTCATTGAATCCCTATTGCAACTAGGTAAACAGCAGTTATCATTCCCATCTTAGCGAGGGGAGGAAACGCTTTCCCGCTTCTTTTGCTAGAGTAGAGTCACAAAGCCACAGGGAAGCCTATCAATGAAATACTTTGGCCAGGCAACTGCTGCTGTGACCCTGTTGATCCTAACCCCTCTGGCGGCTCTAGCCCGTCCCCTTGCCTGTCGCCCCTATGAGCGCACCTTTGTGGCCACGGAGACCCGTAACTACTAGGTGAATATCTGTGGGGGAATCGCCGCGGCTACTATATGGCACGACACACGCAGAATGCCCGCCTATCAGTTGGCTGCCCCTGCGGGATTGGAGTTCTCAAGGGGACTATTTTGAGGCCCTCAATGGTGACTACATGTATCTATTGACCAAAACACCGCGAGGTCTTGATCGTAACTCGTGGTACCCGTGAGCTGCTGCGCAAACCTGTTTTGGAGCCGTGGTCAGAAAAGGAACCCAATTCGTTAAAATGAGTTTTTGTTAGTTGAGGCGGCTCTATGGCAGAAGAGATTTTCAATACTGCGGTAATTACGTTTACGCTGGTTCTAGTTGGTTTAGGTACAGGGTACCTGCTGCTGCGCTTGACGCCTGAAGATTAAACACCAACCGTGCCCCTAGCCGGCAAAGAGGACAAGCCAGAGGGGCAATAAAGGAATTAAGGCAAAGAGACTGGTCAAAATTAAGCCGGCGGCAAAGGCGCGGTCTAAGTGATACACATCCGCTAGGATCAGTGTCATAAAGGCGGGGGGCATCCCTGCTTGCAGCACGATTCCTAGGCGCGGCGGCCCTGTGACCCCGATTGCGGTTAATCCTACCCCCAGCAGGAGCGGCACCAACAGCATCTTGATGGTGAGAGAGGGAATAATCCATTGCCACTGCAGCTTAAGGCGTGCTTCCCCAAGGCAGATGCCCATATAGATAAGCCCAGTGATCACCATTAACCAGGCCAAGGTCAACAGTCCCTGTTGGGCGATCGCCGGTAGGGGATGTTGTCGCAGGAGCAGTCCGATGCCCACGCACCAGAGTGTGGGATTACGGCCAATGTGCCACAGCAGTTTGGAGCCGGAAATCGAGCGATCGCTAAAGCTGGCCGCTACCCCAATGCCGGCACTATAGGAAATGAGGAGCGTTCCCATCAGATCAAAAAACAATGCCCAGCTAAAGTAATCCTGCCCCAGCAGTCGCCACGTAATCGGAAAGCCAATAAAGCCCGTGTTGCCCACCATGGTTGCCAACAGAAAACTGCCCTGCCCTTGGCGAGTCTGAACGGGATATTGCTGCAACCACAGCCAAGCCAAGCCAACGCCAATCCCCATCCCTAGCCACGCCAACAGGGGCGCCAACGCACTGAACTGCGTCATTGGGGTGGTGACAATAAAACTAAATGCCGTCAGCGGTGTTCCTACCCAAAACAGTCCTTGAGCCAACCAAGCTGCCGTTTTCGCCGGTAAAAAGCGGCTGCTGCCGTAGCCAATCCCCATACACAGCAAGACAAGCCCATACAGCTCAGCAAGGGTCGGCAGGAGGGCAAAGAGACTCTTCACGGTGAACTGAGCAATAAACAGAAGCCATAGGGAGCCATCCCTAGCGTATCCCTTGTTACAGTTACAAGTAAGTAGGGTCAAGCCCAGCAAGCAGCCCCCTACAGTCGTAGGCAGAGGTATAGTGTTTTACGAAATCCCATGGAGAAGCAAATGAAACGGGTTTGGGGCTGGTTAGGACTTGTCCTCCTGCTGTGGGGACTGTGGACAGCGCCGAGTTGGGCGGGGTTACAAGACGATCACTATGATGGCAATATCTTTGCCCTCTATGCCGGCAATGGCGCCCTGGTGCCGCCGAAAGTCAGCCTAGAGAAATCCCTTCAGAGCGATCGCGCCACACTGCTGCTGTTTTATGTGAACGATAGCCGCGATTGCAAGCAGTTTGCCTCAACTATCTCTCAGCTACAGGGGTACTATGGTCGCGTCACGGATTTTATCGCCATCAATGTGGATGCCCTGCCCTATGGCGCGCAGTTCTCCCCCAATGAAGCGGGCTACTACTACAAAGGCCGGGTGCCGCAAACACTGATTTTCGATCGCCAAGGGCAATTGCGGCAGGAGTTTATGGGTGTGGTGCCCTTTGAAACCCTCGATGACACATTTCGGGAAGTCTTTGATCTGCTCCCGCGATCGCAATCTCTAGAACTGCGGCCTCGCCCTGTGAATGAAATCAACGTGGAACTGGTTCCCCCGCCACCTGCCAAAGGGAAGAATCTGGCCAACGAAACGGTACAGTAAAAGTGAGCTTTGCAGCGAGGTAAAACATGGAGTTACCCACACTACAGGAACGTTTAGCAACTGTTTTGGCCAAGCGGGAGAGCCTGAAAAAGCTCTTGGAACTGCCCGACAGTGGCACCCTGAGGATTGACATTGAATCCGCCCTTGCGGAACTGGAGGAGCTAATTAGCGACTTCAGGCGTACGTTTCCTGACCTCAACATTCCTGCCCAGGAGGTTCGTGATGGTGGAGATGACTAGCCGTTGGGTCAAGGTGGTCAACGGGGATCTGTTGATTGATGCCTACTTGGCGGAGCCGGTGACCCCCGGTCGTTATCCAGCAGTGATTGTCTTTCAGGAAATTTTTGGTGTCAACGCCCATATCCGCGACGTGACCGAACGCATTGCCCGCGAGGGTTATGTGGCGATCGCCCCTGCGCTATACCAACGTTTTGCCCCCGGCTTTGAAACAGGCTACACCGCTGCTGATATTGACTTGGGGCGACAGTACAAAAACCAAACAAAAGCCGCAGAACTCCTCAGTGATACCCAAGCCACCATTGCCTATCTGCGGAGCCTCGAAAATGTAGATGGGGATGCCATTGGGACGATTGGCTTTTGTTTTGGCGGTCATGTGGCCTATCTGGTGGCTCAGTTGCCGGATATTAAAGCCACGGCCTCCTTCTACGGTGCGGGCATTACCACCATGACGCCGGGCGGTGGCCCCCCTACCCTTGAAATCACCCCTAAAATTCGCGGCACGCTCTATGCTTTCTTTGGCGATCGCGACCAAAGTATTCCCATGGAGCAAGTGAAGGAAATTGAAACGGCGCTGCGTCGCCACGGCATTCGCCACCACATTTTCATCTATCCAGCAGATCATGGCTTCTTCTGCGATCAGCGGGACAGTTACGATGCAGCAGCCGCGCAGGATGCTTGGCAGCGGGTGAAAGAACTGTTCGACACCACTCTGCGCCAGCAGCATTGAGAATTACCGCCCTTTTTACAGGGATCGAACCCCTTCAATGATGGGGACGCCAAGATGAGAGGGAATCCCAGCCTTCTCATACACTCCCTGTTTTAGCGAAGAACGGTATCATCTCATCTTTACAGAACCTTACAGAACGTTAATTTGCCCCCCTTTGACCAATGGATTGAATACAAGGGGCTATATTAAAAGTAGATTTGTGCGTCCCATGGGCTTAAGAATACCAAGGGCAATTTTGAAATTCTTTTATTCAAAGCTACTCCATCTCCGCTGTCGCTATCTATGACTCCTCCTACCCACAAAGTCCTGCTGAGGCAGAGTGCCCTTGTTCTGAAGCAGTGTAAAAAAGCGCTTAGCGAAGGGGATATGGCTGTCCTTCAGCAGCAGGCACGCATTTTGCAAGTGGCGGCAATGGCGTCACGGCAAACGCTGATCGAGGCAGAAGCACGCCTTTTAGAGCAGGCAGCCCGGCAAAATCAACCCCGACGGGCAAGAGAAATTTTAATGAAAATTAAAGAGTACCTGGTTGCCTTGGCAGGAGATCGGCGTGATTTTGATACTGTGCCAAGTGTAGTAGCAGAGGCGGAGGAACCTGCAAAGAAGGCTCCCTTTGGCCAGCCCCCCCATGATGACAACTATACGAAACGCTTGGGAAACTATCTGGTTGAGGCTGAGTTGGTAACGCCGGCCCAAATTGAAGTCGCTTTAGCCGATCAGCGAGCAACCGGGGCACGGCTGGGGGATATTTTGGTGGCACGGGGATGGCTGCGTAAGGGCACAATTGAGTTCATCATGGAGCGAGTGGTGTTGCCGGAGCGCCGTCGTCAGGCGTCAGAAGCTTCCTCTTCTGGACCGGATGCTGCGCCGATTCAGTCCCAGTCCTCTAAAACACTGCCGCCGAGTGGAAGCTCAGTGAATGACCGCGCAACCCTTATTGACAGCAACTATTTAGATTCTCTGTAGGGATATCCCCTGTGGCGATCGCATATTCCCAAAGAGCCTTAGAACGGGGCGATCGCGCTTTGCGCTGTAGCCCTTTTTTGCCAGCTCTGTTTCAGACAATGCAGCAGCGGAGTGTGGCACTTTTAGAAATTGTCGGGGAGGCGGGTCTGAAATCTGGATTTACGCGATCGCCCTTGCCCGCGCTCCTTGCCGAAGCCGAGTTGGACTGGTTAATTCGCGTCGGTTTACTGCGCCGCGAAGTGGACGGCCAAGGCCTGACCGATCGCTATCGCCTCACCCCTTTGGGGCAGCAGTTGATTCAACGCTACAGCCAACCCACTTGGTCGGCCTCTTGGGGCGATCGCTGGCGCAATCAACTCAGCCGCTGGTGGGGAATGTAACGGTTCTGTAACGACCTGTAACGCATCGGTGATTTCCGCTACCATGCTCTATGAGTGCCGTTAGCAAGAGCGAGACGCAGCTTTTTATGGTCAATACCGTCGCTAAACCTGAGTTTGAAGAACTGCGGCCGGGCATCAAAGCCCCCGCCAAGGAAACCATCCTCACGCCCCGCTTCTACACCACCGACTTTGAAGCGATGGCCAACATGGACATTACGGAAAATAAAGCAGAACTTGAGGCCATCCTTGAGGAATTCCGCTGCGACTACAACCGCCATCACTTTGTGCGGGATGAAGAATTTGAACAGTCCTGGGATCATATTGATGGTGAAACCCGCCGACTATTTATTGAATTTCTGGAGCGCTCCTGCACGGCGGAGTTTTCTGGCTTTCTCCTTTACAAAGAACTGAGTCGCAAGCTCAAGGATCGCAACCCCCTACTGGCGGAGTGCTTTGCCTTGATGTCTCGCGATGAAGCTCGCCACGCCGGGTTCCTCAACAAAGCCATGTCTGACTTCAATCTGTCACTGGATCTCGGCTTTTTGACACAGCACCGCAGCTACACCTACTTTGAACCCGAATTCATCTTCTACGCCACCTACCTCTCCGAGAAAATCGGTTACTGGCGCTACATTACAATTTACCGCCATCTGGAAAAGCACCCCGAACATCGGATTTACCCCATCTTCCGCTTTTTTGAAAACTGGTGCCAAGACGAAAACCGCCACGGTGACTTCTTTGATGCGGTGATGCGTGCCCAACCGCAAATGCTGGATCGCCCGCGCACCTTTTGGCAAAAGATTAAGGAAATCCCTCTGTCCTTCTCTGGGAAGAAATGGGCACGCTACTTCTTAGTCTGCTGGGTGCCACCAAAACTCTGGTGTCGCTTTTTCCTACTGTCGGTGTTTGCCACGATGTACCTCAACGATGTGCAGCGGGCGAAGTTCTATGCCGCCATTGGCTTGGATGCCCGTGAATACGATCGTGAGGTGATTGCCAAAACCAATGAAACCGCAGGCCGTGTTTTCCCGGTGATTCTCGATGTGGATCATCCGGAATTTTATGAGCGCCTAGAGCGGTGCGTCGAAAATAATGCCAAGCTTACAGAAATTAGCAAACAAAATGGCAGCTTCCTGAGGAAACTTCCCCTCTATCTCTCGAATGTGTGGCAGATGATCAAGTTATTCTTGATCCCCGCCAAGGAACCCCCAGCAGTTGCAGTGCGTTAATTGTCGCCACGACATAGAAATACAGGGATCGCCAGGGGTTGCGTCTGCGGACGTAACCTTTTTTTATTCTTCCTAAAATTGATGTCTGTACTATTACGGAGTATTGCGGGAGTATGAAAAGAATCTAAAAGCACTTTTGAGTACTGGGGATCGCTAAAACTTGCTCTCTAAGCTTCTTTGCTCCTGTGATCGCTGAAAAATTTGCTGAGGCCGATTTCCTAGGATGGAAAGTAGAAAAAGATTTTACTTCGGAGTTGATCCCCGCGATGGACAGCCCAACCGTTACTCCCACAACTTGTCGCTTTTGCCGCTTCTACCATTCTGAGGGGCGGCGTGGTGGTACCTGTGAAAAACTAAATGTACCGGTGCGGGGATTTTGGCGGGCCTGTCCTTTGGTGGCAGCCATTCCTTTGCACCCGACGAAGGAGCCTGCGATCGCTACAACAACACCATCAACGGCAGCAAGCGCAGTTAGGGCGTCCGTATTTTTCTTTCAGGATGATCTCGAAGCCATTGAGTAACCTCCGCAAGGGTCGGTTGACCTGCGATCGCCCCCGGTTTTGTCGTAACCAAGGCACCCACGACCGTGGCAAATTCTAAACAAGCAGTCTGCCATTGGGGGTCACGGTAGTTTTCTAGGTCGCCCTGCAATAGTTGAGCAATCCAACCCGCAACAAAGCCATCCCCGGCACCGGTGGTATCCACAACGGGCATGGAGGGGGGCTGGAGTTCCCCTTGATTTCCGTGCCAGCAGTAGCGAATGGCTTGATCTCCATCGGTAATGACCACTGCGTGGTCAGGTGCAATGCCCCAAAGGGCGCGATAGACAAGTTGGGGATCGCCGGTGGAGAACAAGAATTCCGACTCCTCTTTGGCAAGTTTCAGAAAATGAGCTTGGGCAAGAAAAGGACGAATACGTTCAGGAGCAGAACTTGGATCAGGCCAAAAAATCGGTCGCCAATTGGCATCAATGAGAATAAAGGCACCTTTTTGCCGCAGTTGCTGCACGAGATGCTGAATCGTGGTGGCGGTGGGTTCGCCGGCAAGTCCGAGCGTCCCAGTGACGAAAAATCGTGCCCCGGCCAGTAATGAGGACGAAAGCCGCTCCCCAGTGAATCGCATATCCGCAAAGACAGAAGCTTCCGCCGGTGCAAACCCGACAAACTGGCGATCGCCCCCCACCAGTTGAACCCGCACTTGCCGCGTTGGCACGCCGGCTACCCGCTCTACCGCTTCGATATTGACACCCAACGCAGCCAATTCGGCACAGGCCTGCTCTCCTAGGGCGTCCGCCCCCACTGCTCCCAAAAAAGCGGCACTGACCCCCAACTTCACCAACCCGCAGGCGACATTGGCAGGGGCACCCCCTAGAAAACATTGGCGGGGATTGGGGGGCACCTCTAAACAGTCAAAGAGAACCTCGCCAGCACAAAGGACAGTGGGTTGAGACATTAGCTAATGCTTTGCTATAGGGCAATTTAGTTTTTTCTATTGATCCCTAGCCTAGCGATCACAAGGGGAGTGTGTCAAAATGGTAGCGATTCCAAGAGCGAGGAACCCCGCAACTGTGTTTGTTCTCAGTGGTTACGAATATTTTCTTGGCTTTTTGATTATCTGTGGTCTGGTGCCAGTCCTGGCTCTGGGCCTCTCTGCGCTATTGCGCCCTAAATCGGGTCGCATGATTCGCTTGACCACCTATGAATCGGGAATGGAACCCATTGGTGGCGCATGGATTCAGTTTAATGTGCGCTACTACATGTTTGCCCTTGTCTTTGTCATTTTTGATGTAGAGACCGTCTTTTTGTATCCTTGGGCGGTGGCCTTCCATCAGTTGGGTCTACTGGCTTTTATTGAAGCTTTGATCTTCATTGCCATTCTGATCGTGGCCTTGGTTTATGCGTGGCGCAAACGTGCCCTTGAATGGTCTTGAGTAAGTTTGGAGCAGTAAACATGAGTGACACCCCCGCAGTCTCTACCCCTGAGGTCGCCATTGTTGAAGCAGGGCCTGTCTGCCGCTTCTTGCAGTCGCAAAACCTGAGCGTGGAATCCCTCGGTACCGACGCCTCTGGTGTGGAAATGATCAAGGTGGATCGCGATCGCCTACTGGCGGTGTGCCAAGCCCTCTATGCCGATGGCTTTAATTACCTCCGCTGCCAAGCCGCCTATGATTCTGGTCCCGGCCAAGACTTGGTGAGCACATACCACTTGGTCAAGCTCACAGATAACGCCGATCGCCCCCCCGAAGTGCGGCTCAAAGTCTTTGTTCCCCGTGACGATGCCCGCGTGCCTTCGGTCTATTGGATCTGGAAAACCGCCGACTGGCAGGAGCGCGAATCCTACGATATGTTTGGCATTGTCTATGAAGGGCACCCCAATTTGAAGCGTATCCTCATGCCTGAAGATTGGGTAGGTTGGCCGCTGCGCAAAGACTACATTACCCCCGACTTCTACGAGTTGCAAGAAGCCTACTAACCCCCTTGGCTCCCGCTGATGCTGCCTATTGGTACAGTTGGTCCCAGATACCCGGCCTCGGCCCTGTGTTGCTCAAGCGCCTGTGGCAGCACTTTGGAGATTTGAAAACTGCTTGGGAAGCTCCTTTAGCAGCTCTCGGAGAAGTGGAAGGTATCGGTGCCAAGCTCCAGGGGGCGATCGCCCACTACCGTCAGCAGTGTCACCCTGCGGCTCTTTATGAGCAGCACTGCCGGCAAAACCCTCACCACTGGGTGCTCAGCGACCCCCGTTACCCCTCTCTGCTGCGGGAGATTCCAGACCCGCCCCCCTTGCTCTACTATGGCGGTGCCCGCCTTTTGGAAATTCTGAGCCAACCTGCACCGACCGTGGCAATTGTCGGCACCCGCGATCCTTCAGAATATGCGCAGCGTTGGGCGCACAAGCTGGGGTACGCCCTTGGGCAGGCGGGGTTTACTGTTGTTTCGGGCATGGCGGCAGGCATTGATGGAGCGGCTCATCGGGGCTGTCTGGAAGCCGGCGGTGCCACCCTAGCCGTCTTAGCCACCGGTGTAGATATGATCTACCCAGCGGAGAATCGCCCACTGTACTACCAAATTCGTGAACGGGGCGGTTTCTTGAGCGAGTATCCCAAGGGAGTGGGAGCCGATCGCCCCCAATTTCCTCGCCGCAATCGGATTATTGCAGGGCTGTGCCGCGCAGTGATTATTGCTGAAGCCCCCTACAAATCCGGTGCCCTCATTACTGCTCGCTATGCTGCCGAGTATGGCCGCGATGTCTATGTGCTGCCGGGGCATTTGGATAACCACCGCGCCAAAGGCGCCCTGAGCCTGGTCAATCAAGGCGCACAGATCATCTTGGGAGAAGAAGCCCTCCTCGAACAGTTGGGGCATACTCCCCCCCTTGATCCAAGACCATTTTCAGCCCCATCCCCACCGCTCTCGGTGCCCCAGCAACAGATTCTGCAGGCAATTCAATACCTGAGCCAAGGCAGCAATAGTGTTGCTTTTGATAACATTGTGCAGCAGGTGGCTTTAGATACCAGTACCGTGATGGCAGAACTCGTGCACTTGGAGCTAATGGGCTGGGTTGAGCAACTGCCGGGAAATCGCTATCGCCAAACGGGACGCTAAAGCTTACTCAAAAAACGATTGCTGGGAGATGCCAATGATGAGTTTCCAGAAGCTGCAACATCCCCGCGAAGCCCAAGATCGGCTAATTTTAGAGCGACTTCTCCAAGAGGGCATCAGTGATTACAATTTGGCAGAGTTAGGACGCCTGCTCATTCGCTACGATGGCTTTCCGGGCGCTGAAACGAATAAAAAACTCATGGCCGAACTCTTGGAAAAATGGCACCTCACGGAGGAGGAACTCTTTGAGCGCACCCGTGCTATCCATGCCCGCGGCGGTATTTACAAGGTGGGCAGCAATAAGCGGGAAGACTGGAGCTAAATTCCTTTGCCATAGAGACGATCCAAGGTACGAAAGTCCTTTTCTACTTCTTGCCAGAGGGTGCGATTCTCCGGGTCGGCTTTTAGGGCACGATGTAGGTATTCCCGCGCGGCTTGCGGCTGGCGATCGCGAATGAGTTGCCGCGCCCAGCACTGATAGGTGATGGCTTGCCACTGGCGTACTTCGGCATCTTGGGGCAACCGACTGGCCAACCCTTCCACGAGGGAAATAGCCCGTTGATAGCAGCGATATTTGAGAAATTCCTGCAGTTGGCGATAGCTGGCATGTTTTAGTTGAATCTCAAAGGCAGAGAGGGGCGGGGAGGTCTGCGGTGGGCAAGATTGGGCTTCTGATTGAAGGGGGGGGACTCGCAAGGTGGGCAGGACGCGCACCAGTTTTTCGTAGGCTTGGTGCAGAAGAATGAACTTTTCATGGGCAGTGCGATCGCCGGGGTTGACATCGGGATGATAGCGTCGTGCTAAGCGTCGGTAGGCGGATTTCACTTGCGCTAAGGACGCTCCTTGTGGCAACTCTAGAACGCGATAGCACTCTTCTAAATTCATTCCCCAGGGCACAACATGAGGTCTGCTTTGCATTGTCGGATGTTCCCTTTGGTTCTGCAACCAATGTCCTACGCTGGAATCAAGTAAAACATGAGGAGTCGAGCCAGCGTGGAGTCAGCGCACATTTTAGGGACACGAATTGATGTCACCACCTACGGCCAAGCCTGTGATCTCATGGCTGAGTGGATCCGTCAAGGCAAGGGGGGCTATGTGGTGGCGGCCAATGTGCATGTGGTAATGACGGGGGTGTGGCGATCGCCCTTCCAGCGGGTAGTTAATGGTGCCCAATTGGTGACCGCCGATGGCATGCCCTTGGTCTGGGGCTTGCGGCTTTTAGGTTTTCCGAGAGCAGAACGGGTCTATGGTCCTGATTTGATGCTGGCGTTGTGCGATCGCGCCCAGCAGAAAGGCTGGCGTATTTTTCTCTATGGTAGTAAACCCCTAGTCTTGGAGCGCCTGCAACAGCATCTGAGAAAACGCTTCCCCACTATCCAGTTGGTGGGTGCCTACGCACCGCCTTTTCGTCCCTTGACCCCTGCGGAGGAGGCCAGCGATCGCCGGCGCATCCTTGACAGTGGCGCGGATTTGGTCTTTGTCAGCCTTGGCTGTCCCAAACAGGAGGAGTGGATGGCTCGCCAACGTCCTTTTCTGCCGATTGTCTTGGTGGGTGTGGGAGCGGCCTTTGACTTTCACAGTGGCGTTGTGGCTCAAGCGCCTCGCTGGATGATGGCAATCGGTCTAGAGTGGCTCTTTCGACTCCTTCAGGAACCCCGCCGCCTCTGGCAACGCTATCTGATTAACAATCCCGCATTTATTGTGCTTTTTGCGGCTCAACTCCTGCGCCACCGGCTAGGCCGACGGCAAGCCAAGAGAGTGTCCTAGGGTTTGCAGAGGAGAGCGCCCCACCTGTTGCTGTGCCCACCGAAGGCTTTGCTGCAATCGAGCCACCAAAGGCAGGGATTTTGTTTGGGGAGCCGTCTCAAAGTAATGGATCAAACTTAACCCACTCAAGCGCAACACATAGGCTGCCGTTGCTCCCTGTAAACAACTCCCTGCCAGATAGGTGAGGGAATTGCCCTTGAGCCACTGCCCCAGGGATTGTGTGCCCAGTTCCACAGCCCCCAACTGAACCATTAGCCGCAATAGCTCCTTGGCAAGGGGTTCGGCATCGGCCAAGTAAAAGGAGCGTTGGTAGATTTGCCCCAACTCCCAAGTGAGGCGCACCAACAGCCCTCCGGCCATGACGAGATCCAGAAGAGGGAGAGGATTCACCGCTGTTGCCGTTGCTGCCAGCCATTGGTAGCGTTCAATGATCGGGGTAGCCCGTTCTTGGCGATAGTGGTTGAGGGCGGCTTGAGCCTGTTGATGGAGCTGTTGGGCACGGCGATAGGTGCCGGCTAAGACAAGATTCGTGCGTTCTTTGGTGAGACAGTGCACCAATGCAGCGGTGAGGGCTTGGGGATTATGGGGTACAAAGGGAATCAGCTGTTCTTGATTAATCTGGAGTTGTTGAAGTTGCTGCTGCAAATGTACTGCTACGCGATCGCAAAGCGCGCCCTTCGGGCGATCGCGCTCCTGCACCATTTCTGGATACCACACCACAAAAACGTGATAATGGCCTGCCTGCAACACCCGCAACATCTCAAACTCACTGGCGTTGAGGGCACCTGTTACCGTCAAAAGCACTAAGTCTGCTTGGGGTACCGTTGCCAATGTTTGCTGCTGAAGCGTACAGCTATCCAAAGGGAGTGTAGCGACAGTATGGTAAACCTGATTGACAACATAAGCGGATTGCCCGAGGACACACACCTCAACCGCTGGGGAATCTAGGCGCTGCTGTAAGTGGCTGTAGGTTGCTTGCAAAGAGGCTTGGCGCTCTATGGGAAGTTCCTGCAAAAGGCTCCGGGTATCTGCCAGTTGCTTTTCTAGTAATTGAGGATGCAGAGTAGGCCGCGGGGCTTTGACTTCCGTAGGAGCGGGCGATCGCCGCCAGTACCAATAGCCCAACCCTAGACCAAGAATTAGTAGCCATCCCCAAGGATAGTCATTCACCCAGCCACTCAGGAACAACAAAATGATGGCAGCAGCAATAGCCATGGCCTTTACCCCAGCAAGAACCTCTGTGTGTTAGCTTACCCTGACTTGTGAGCGGCACTCAAACTTCCAAAGCGTAAGGGGAGACAACTCGGATTTTGCGCCCGACTTTCCAAAAATGCAAGCACCTCCGGCCTGAAATGGTCTCTCAGTTGTGTATGTTCAAAACTAGTCTCTTGACTCCGTTTGAGAGTCTTTAGTTAAATCTAACGGAGGCTTAAATTCCAGAGCAAGCAGAGCTAGGCTAAAAACTTTACAACCGTCAAACAGTCAAGTACCCGCGGTGCTTGAATCAGAAAAGTATTGGCCGTCTCAGTTGTTGGGGATAAGAACAACACCTCTGTCGCGGAACTAATACCTATCAGCAAACCTGCTCGATCCCCCCTTCAATTTGGGGATAAGTATTGCAAAAGCTTTCTCCAGTGAGAAGATTCTTGGGCAAAAAAATTGTGGTGCAGCCCCATATCCCCTACTTGATTCGACAGAGGAAGCAAGGTGGAGAAAGAGGTCTGTCCCACGCATTTGTAATTTAGGCAGCGCGTTTGACCAAGGAGCGAATGACGTTGTCTTTCATCATCAAGAGGCGAGAGGCTTGCAACAGTAGCTCACGAGCTTCCTGAAGACTCATGGTACTCACTTGCTCCTCCATGACCCGCATTTGAAACTCCTGTTCAAAGCTGAGGTCAACATTCAATTCAGGGAAGCGTTGCTCCATAGAACCTACTCCTTACTCCATGCTATCGGGCATACGTGTTAAAAAATATAACAAACACATTGACAAAGTTGCCACTCAATGAATATCACTCGTGCAAAGGATAAAATGTTCACCATGAACGATTTACTAAATTCTTGATCGGTTTCACAGACGAGACCTGATAGACTGAGCTAAAACTCAAGTTCGATGGTGAGGACGGCAAGATGCGGTTGGCAGATGTGGCCGAACGGTTTGGGGCGACCCTCGACCCTCCAGAGCAGGGCGATCGCCCGGTGTTGGGGGTGGCGCCCCTAGAAACAGCAACGGCAACGGACATCTCTTTTTTGGCCAATCCAAAGTACGCCGCCCTGCTGCAAACCACAGAAGCGGCGGCTGTGTTTGTCCGCCCAGATTTTCAAGGGCAGGCCACTTGTCCCCTGCTGCGGGTGCCCCACCCTTACCTTGCCTTTGCCCAATGTATTGAATGGTTTTATCCGCAAGCCAAACCCGCTGCCAAAATTCACCCGACGGCAATTCTGGGTGCCGATGTCGTCTTGGGAGCTGAGGTGACCATTGGAGCCTACACCGTAATTGGCGATCGCGTGCGCATTGGCGATCGCACAGTCATTGATAGTCATTGCACGCTCTACGACGATGTCGTGGTTGGCGCCGATTGCCGTATCTATAGCCACTGTGTCCTGCGGGAGCGGGTACGCTTGGGCGATCGCGTTATCCTGCAAAACAGTGTCGTCCTAGGCAGTGATGGTTTTGGCTACGTCCCCCTGCCCGATGGTCGCCACTATAAAATTCCCCAAGTGGGCACTGTGGTCATTGGCAATGATGTGGAAATTGGGGCCGGCACCACGATTGATCGTGCCACCCTCGGAGAGACGACAGTGGCCGACGGCACGAAAATTGACAACTTGACAATGGTGGCTCACAACTGCACCATTGGTGAAAATTCGATTCTCTGTGCCCAAGTGGGCTTAGCGGGTTCGACTCGCATTGGCAATCAGGTTGTCCTGGCTGGACAGGTGGGGGTAGCAGGCCATTTGACGATTGGCGATCGCACCGTTGTCTCCGCTAAATCTGGCATCATTAGCTCTGTACCGCCAGATAGTCGCATGGGCGGCATTCCGGCAATGGATCAGACCCTTTACCTGAAAGCCTCTGCTGCCCTGCGGCAATTGCCACAGTTACTCAAGCGGGTTCGCAAACTGGAAGCACAGGTGGGGGAGTAACATAGATACTCTAGCTACCCTCTATAGTGGAATTAAAGGCTAGCGTTGCTTTTTTAGCATTCATCATCGGGTGAGGGGCAATGGGTCACATGAATCAGCGACACTAAGCTTATGACTCCTCCGGCGGCCATTCGATTACTGCCCAGTGATCAAGAACTCTTCCAAGCGCTCCTTGGCTACCATGAACTAACGACCAAGGCAGAAAAACAGACGGCCTTACTTTCTTTGCTCCAGCGCGATCGCGCCCAAGTTATTGTCAAAAGCATTGCCCAAACCGTTTTTCCCCAAACTGCCTTTAACTATGCCCTCTGGATGCTCAACCATGACCTGGTGACCCTGGACTGGCTCTACGACATCACCTATCGCATTTCGACCCAAGGCTGCCAAGAAACAATTGATCTGCGTTTGCTCTACAGCAGTCTCGAACACCTCAGTCCGGGAGATGCAGCCATTGTCTTGGGTCAAACCGATGCTGCTCTGAAAGCTATTCGCCTCGATGATTTGGACTTACCCGCCTTGATTACCCAATTGGAGCCGGGAGTGGCCATTAGCCTCCTCTCGTGGTTTGTCACATTCAAGAAAATCATGACGGTGGATCTAGAATACATCAGCCAAATTGTCCAGAAGGTAAAGCCGGCTGCCGCACCCGCGCAAGAGACTCAAGAGACCACTGAGAGTCACTCCCAGCCCCTCGTGCCTGAACCCCACATCATTGAGCTGACCCTCGAAGACAAATTGCTGGAGCTAAATTTGCAATTGGGGGGCACAGAAACAGAGATCTTGCCCAAGGTTTTAGATCGCTTTTTATTTCGGCGTACCCGCGACGATAAAGTGGTCTATCGTCCCAATACCCGTGTAGTCCGCCTCGCCTGCGTCGGCGAAGAACGCCGCGACATTCCCGTGCCGGTACGCAGTGCCAAAACATGGCCACCGGGGGTCTATGTGATCTATCGCGAGCAGGAGTCACTTCAACTAATGCGCTTGCCGGATAATGAGTTCTACGAAATTTTGCCCTTTGGGCCTGATCCCTATCTGCGCGCCGAAACAATCGCCCGGATGATTGAGGAAGGATCGCGCTAGCTATAAACGGGCAGTGTGAAGTGAAAGCAACTGCCTTTTCCCGGTTGAGAGTCCACCCAAATCTGGCCGTAGTGCATACGAATAATCTGACGGCAAAGGGCAAGTCCAATCCCATAGCCCTCAATGGTGCGATCGCGATCAAGGCGAACCGTTTCACCAAAAATTTTCTCTTGCTGCTCAATGGGAATCCCTGGCCCAGTGTCACAGACGGTAACTTGTACTTTTTGAGTCATGCGGTGAAACGCACTCAGGTGAATTTTGCCCCCTTCGGGAGTATATTTACAGGCATTGTCCAATAGGTTGACAAGCACCTGACGAATGCGATCGCCATCGCCATAGACCAAGGGCAAATCCAAGGGAATATCAGTGGTAAAGTGCTGCTTTTTACGTTCAAAATTTAGGCGCACCTCCTCAGCCGTTTCTTGGCACAGTTGGCGCAGATCCAATTGCCGTGCCATAATCTGGAGTTTATCTTGGGGGCCGCGTGCCGCCAGCAGTAAATCCGTAATCAACTGTCCCATCACTTGGGTTTGACTGCGGGCATGGTGAAACAGGCGTTGGATGTCTTCGGAATGGAGCTGCTGTGCGGTCTCCTCCTGCAAATTGGACTCTAGGGTTTCAAGGGCAATGCCAACAGCCGTGAGGGGGTTGCGCAACTCATGGGCCAACAAGCCAATAATCCGATCCTTGAACTGCAGTTGTTCAGCCAAGCGATCGCGCTCTTGGCGCAGCTGAAACAGCTCATCCTTGAGGCGGCTTAATTCCATGGAGCAATCCGACTGCTCCGCTGCCGACTTTTGCATATCCGCCTGCAGACCAAGAGCCACTTCCCGCTGCCAGCGGGGCCACCAATAGTCCACCTTTTGCAGTAGCTTGCGGCCGGCGAGGGTTTGACGCGGTTCAGGACGGACTTTGATCAGGGCAGGGGTAGCAACCAGCTTGTACTCCTCAAGGAGGTAGGGTTGCTCACCAATGGGCACTACTTTTAACTCAAAGCCAAAGTTCGAGGGCAGTTGTTGGATGTGAGCCTGAATGGCGGCGGTTTCCTCTTCATCGCCCGGACGATTGGCAACAAACAGGAGCAAACTGAGCGGCGGTGTCGTTTCTTGGGTAGAACTGGCATCCGCAGACGCTTTCATTGAATCACCGGCGAGTATTCTCAAGGGCAATGGATTGCGCTCCCTGTGCCGAAAACACTAGAGAGCAATCAAAAGGTTAACTAAATGTTAGCGGATTCTCCCTCGCAACCCAACTTAAGATGGCTGGCCATCTCGTCGTCCAAGTTCGTAGATTGCACCACCGATGGTTGCCATGAGGCCTAAGCTCAAGGCCCAACTTTGCCCCAATCCTAGGCTACAGAGAATAAAGCAACCTGTACCCACCAGAATAAAGGGAATAAGCCCCACCATCCCTGCCCAGAATTCGGCACTTTGGTTTGCTTCACCCCCCAGCCACGTCACTAAACGCTGCATCAGGGCTTGCCCCGTGGGATAAAACCCCCAGTAGAGGGCGATCGCCCACAGACCAGACCCTGCAATGGCAATGGGGGAAAGAGAAACTTGCTGCAAATTGGCAATCATAGGAGTCCTTGGAAGAGCTTGGGATCGAACATTTCGCGCAAAGCTAAGTAATAGGGTGTCAAGACACTTGTATCATGCCCAGCGGCACGATTTTCTATTTCTTTCCCCAAAAGGTGCACCATTTGAAACACCAGCTCCCATGTCACATTCAAGGAAGGATAGAGCATCAAACATAGGGGAAAGAGTTCCCGTTGTAAGGCTTCAAGGCTTTGCTCCAAAAGACAGACCCAGAGGTAGATTTGAAACATTTCCACATCGCGAATACTGGAAACACGCACACTGGGGTGGGTCAAAGGGCCACTAAAACAGCGGTGCTGGGGGTTGAGTTCGGCAACACGGTCACAAATAGCGGTGGCGATCGCTGTGCTCTGGGGCAATAGATGGCGCACTAAGGCTAGGGCAGGGGCATGGTAGTCGTAGTTGGCTGCTGCGTTGTAGGCACGGTGCAAGGGCATGTAGAGGTGGTCGTCAATCACCTTAAAGAAACTGCTGAGGATTGGGCGTTGGCTGGCTGGGGCAACTTCTAACAGCAACACTCCCGTGTGGTGAAACTGCATACTCACAAA
>NZ_CALGOG010000087.1:0-7808 GCF_937958135.1 uncultured Thermosynechococcus sp.
CTCGTCAAGCCATTGCGGATCACTGTATTTGATAGCGTTGAACTGCTTTTTCAGATCCATCGCATTCGGCTTGCGACCCGCCGCGTATTGCTTGTTCCACTCATCCAACGCCCAATTCCAGACGCGCCTTGCCGTGCCGCATGCGCGCTTGAAGTAGTCCACCTGTTCAGGTGTCGGACAAAGGGCAATCTTGTGTGTCAGATGCATGTATTTCTCGTCAGTAGAACGCCAGACTATCGCGCCCGTTTCAACACATACAACCCGGACTTCTATCTGCCTATATTCATTGTGTTTTCCATAAACACAACTATACACTATTGCGCACTATATGCAATACTAGAGTCGATCTCCCTTGGAAAGAGGGCAGGATGACCAATCTTTTTTTTACTCTCACCGCTAAATTTCTATAGGCCATTTGTCCATTCCATGAACTCTTCTCGCGTGATGTCAGGGTTTTGATTGGATTTGCGCCGCCATTCCTCCTTATACAGCACGACAATTAACTCTACTGGAGCAATCACATAGGGCGCTGAAGGCGACATCCAAGACCCCCAAGCGGTGCGGCGTGAAATATTCCCTTCATTCCAGACAATGGTGGATTGATATTTCCAACCAACCTCTTGGGCTAAAACGGTCAAATCGGCGCCTACACTGCGCTGCCCACCTTTGTTCTTATCTAGTGGAATATTGAGACACAATCGCCCGCCTATTTTTGTCCAATTCAAACAGTTTGACATCCAAACTCTACTAAACTCTAGATAATCACTGTAGGGGACATCATCTTTCACCGAGTGATATTCAAGACCGACATTATAGGGCGGAGAAGTCACAATTAAGTCAATAAAAGGCTCAGTAAATAAGTCCGAATTAAGGCTATTGTCAAGGAATAGCCATATATCTTTCATTTGGAAAAATGCTTGTTTTTTAGAGATTATTTCCATTGATCTTCTCGTACTAGTTTTTTAAGATCTGGTATTAAGTCTTTCATGGATTTTACTTTGTCAGCTCTATCAAAGTCCTGTTTTGCGATATAAACACCGTCGAGATCATATTCTAGTACAATGCGTGCCTTTCTGGGATTGGCTTTTGAAGATAGCTCATTGTCTTTATCAGGTGTGACCATTAGCACTTTTATGTGCTTAGTGGTATTAAAACTAGCTAGCTTCAGTTTCCAGTAAGGAGTTTCAGTGTATCTCTCACGAAAAGAATTTTTAACAGAAATAATCACTATTACTTGGTAGTTATTTTTGGAATAGATAACAATATCACTATCTGGTAGTACTGAGTATTCACCAAAGAAAACTTCTATATTCCTTCTGACTGTTTCTAATTCGGGAGTTTTGGGATTGATTAACTCGCGATCAGAGGTTATTCCTAATCCATGGTTATAACAAAAATCTTGCAAAAGTCTTTTGGTAATGTCTTCTAATACCCGACCAATAGTTGAAACCCATGCTTGCCTTGCCATTTTATCATTTTCATAGGAGTGATTTGAATAAAATTGACTTTGCTGTTGATCTAGAAACTCATTTAATTTTTCAAGTGCTGCATCCCCGTGCTCTTTCAGAAAGGCTTCAAAGCTCTTAAGAATTTCTTCCTTATCCATTTACTCTACTCCAACTCTACTTCAGAAGTGTTGATCGTCAGTTTGAAAAGCGAGAAAGTAAGGAAAGAGGTATCGCATCCTTGCCTCAAAAGATCAAAACATTGTTCGACTTATTATTTCATCTTTTGTAGTTATTGTCAAGTCTGTTCTGAAGTGCCTCGGTTCTTGTGGCTATCCAGTTCTAAATTCGCAACCGGTCTTGAAGATCTAGCTAACATCTGTTTTCACAATATGGGAGACTTGTTTTATTAGCTTAATTAGCTTAACTATTCAGAATTTGGTTGGTAGAAAAATAAAACAATACACAGAAAATTTTCAAGCCAAGAGTTTCTAGATGATTTATGTGAAGTGAACAGAAGGTGGTTGTGTGCGTTAAAAATGCTATGTCAGAAGAGGGTGAAGGGGATCGTGAACTAGAGATACGATATAGGCTAGAGAAAAAATGCCCTAATTTCCTTGAGGAGGAGTGAATTCCATGCAGACTACCGGGGCGATCGCGCGGCATGAGGCTCAGGCATTCGCGGAGCTAGAGGAGGTTCTGGCTAACAACGGCATTTCTGCTCCACAGGCTTTGCATCTTTTGACAACCGCCCTTCCTGTGGCCGCCGTCAGTGACCCTCAAGACCCCTTGCCCCCCCTCCTCAGGGCGCTGCAAACCGCCAGCGATCGCCTGCGCCAACAACAGGTGGGAGATACCGTCACCTATGTGGTTAACCGCAACATCAACTTCACGAATATCTGCGAACAACACTGCGGCTTCTGTGCCTTTCGCCGCGATGCCACCGCTGCCGATGCCTACTGGCTCGATATTGACAGGATTCTTGGCAAAGTGGCTGATGCAGTTGCCCAAGGCGCAACGGAAATCTGTATGCAGGGGGGACTCAATCCAGCCGCCAAGGAAGGCAGCTCTACGTTGCGCTATTACCAATCCCTCGTGCGGGAAATTAAAACCGCCTTTCCTGGCGTCCATCTCCACGCCTTTTCGCCCCAAGAGATTCAATTTATTGCCCGTGAAGATGGCCTTTCCTATGCCCAAGTGATTGACGTTCTGCATCAGAGTGGGGTGGACTCCATGCCCGGTACGGCTGCGGAGGTGCTCGTGGATCGCGTGCGCTCAAGAATTTGTCCTGAGAAAATTAACACTGCCACTTGGCTGGAGATTGTGGAAACAGCCCATCGCTTGGGGGTATGGACAACCAGTACAATGCTCTGCGGCCACATTGAAACCCCCGCGGATCAAGTGGCTCACCTACAACACCTACAGCGACTTCAGCAAAAAGCCCTGGAGCGCGACTATCCCGCCCGCATTACGGAGTTTATCCTGCTGCCTTACGTCGGGGAACTTGCGCCCAAGGCAATGCGACAATGGGTAGGACACCTCCAGCCACAGCTATTACCGACATTGGTACTGACGGCGGTGGCGCGGTTATTTTTGGGACAGTGGATTGTCAACCACCAGCCCAGTTGGGTCAAACTCGGCCTAGGGGGGGCAACCATGGCACTGGATTGGGGCTGTAATGATTTGGGGGGAACGCTGATGGAAGAACATATCACTTCAGTGGCCGGAGCACAGGGAGGAACAGGAGTTAGCCCAGCCAATCTCGTGGCAGCAATTCGCTCCTTGGGGCGAACCCCGCGTCAGCGCACCACACTGTACGCACTTGTTGGAGAGCCTCGATGACCCTTAAATCTCAGCCCTCAGTTCAGTCTGCCCGTCGGTTCCAGCCCTGGTTTGTGGGTGGTGCAGCAGTTGTCATTGTCGGCGCAGCCGCTGCAGCCGGGGTCTTTCTATGGCAACGCTTCAGTCAACGTCCGATCGCCCCAGGGATGGCGATCGCTCCCCCAACGGCCTTGCTGACCCTCACCCTGCCCACCGATCCCCAGCCTTGGGAAGCCCTTGCCAAAAGTGGCTTATTGCAAACACAACCCTGGTTAAATCCCACCTATGCGCCTTTGTCGCCGGCGGGAGTCAATCTTGAGCAGCTAGATTACCTCAAGGATGTGCGTCCTTTCATCGGTGACCAGGCCACCCTAGTACTCTTGCCCATGACGCCGGAATCGCTTAGGGAATCGCCACTGCCCCCCTATGCTTGGATTGTGCCGACGCTAAATCTCCCCATGGGAGAGCAACTCCTGCAAAGTGTTATCGGCGAACCCATCACAGAAATCAATGGCGTCAAAATCTTCAAGGCCAAGGGAATTCTCCCCGACCCCGATGGTGGCGCGATCGCCCTCCTCAAGCACGCAGACAAAGCCTACCTTGTCTGGAGTCAGCACCAGAGCGCTTTGCAACAGGTCATTGCCACCGCCCAAGCCAACAACGGCATTGCCCGCCAGCCCAACTATCAACAGGCAGTCAAGGGGTTATCGGATCATCGCCCTTTGGCGGAACTCTATTTGAACTTGCCTGCCTTTTTAGCCAGTCAGATGGCTGCCCCTGAGGGACGTCTGCCTGAACCCCCTCGCGAGCTACAGGGGATGGTGCTCACCGCCGACCTGACCCCTGAGCAGATTGAGCTAGAGGCCGTGACGTGGCGTTCCGAACAGAATCAAGCCTTGGTCAGTGAAGGCCAAAGCCGTGAACTCAGTCGTCTCGTGCCTGAAACAACCCTGGCGTTTTACAGTACAGGCTCCTTTAGGAGTTCATGGCAGAATGCACCTGCCTCCATTAAAGAGACAATCGCCAACACGGTTAAAGATCTCACTGGCCTCGATTGGCAGCAGGCTTTTGTGCCTTGGATGGATGGTGAGTTTGCCGCTGCTTTTGTGCCCATTGCTTCGCTGGGGAATGCTCCTAGCTTGCTCTTTTTAACGCAGACCAGCAGTCGCCCCCAAGCTAGCCAAGCCCTCAGTCAACTGGATAGCCAAATTCGCGATCGCCTGCGCTGGCAAGTGCAGCAAACGGCAACAGAACCCCAACCCATCACCACCTGGCGCATTCCCCCCGGCCTGCCGGTGGGACAGCATGGCTGGCTCAATGACAATACCTTTTTTTTGACGTTGGGGCCTCTGACGGATGTGAGTCGCCGTCCTGAGCGCTCCCTAGCGGACTCTCCCCTCTACCGGGCTGTGCTTCCCAATCCGAAAGGCACACAGTTCTACCTGAATTTGAGTGATCTAGGGCCATTGCAAAACAACTTGCTCGTGCCACAACTGGCTCCCGAAGTGGCGCGATCGCTCCAGCCCTTTGCTGCTCTAGGCATCACTAGTGATGTGCGGGATAATCAGTTTACCCACTACATTGCCCGAATTCGCCTAAAACCAATCTCATCACGGTAGATTCGGTCAAGGTCGAGGGCACTCTCAAATATAGACTCGGATTTGCGATCTAAGGAAGTGACTCAATTACTGTGGAACCGGATGTTTTGCTGAAACGATATAACCTTGGCGATCGCAATTTCGCAGGGATACATTTGCGCCATGCTAACCTGAGTCGGTGTGTTTTGGCGGGCATTGACCTTTCCCGTGCCGACCTCACGGATGCTGCTTTACAAAGTACTAACCTGCAAGGGGCTGATTTGCGGGGAGCAATCCTAACTGCCGTCAATCTCAGTCAAGCAGATCTGCGGGGGGCCGATCTGCGGGGGGTGATTTTAATCAGTGCCGATCTGCGCTGGGCGTCTCTGCGCAAGGCTAACTTAACGGGAGCAGATTTGACCCGTGCCAACCTTGCCAATGCCGATCTTAGTGAGGCCAACCTCACCGGTGCCCAACTTAGTGAAGCAATTTTACGGGATGCCAATCTCACGCTCACGGATCTCACCCTTGCCGAGCTAGAGCGTGCCAACCTGAGCCGTGCCAACTTAACTGAAGCGTACCTGCGGGGTGCCGATCTCGCGGATGCGGTTTTGCGGGAAAGTCAACTTGTACAGGCCAATTTACGCGGTGCCAATCTCAGCGCCACGAATTTGCAACAGGCCAACCTAGAGCGGGCGATTCTCATCGGGGCGAATCTGCGCCGTGCCCGCCTTGAAGAAGCCAATCTGCGGGAGGTGGCTTTCAAGGAAGCCAATTTACGCCATGCCTGTTTGGACAAAGCCAACCTTGTGGGTGCCGATTTACGGGGGGTGAGCCTTGCTCAAGCCCTATTGCGGGGAGCAGATCTGAGTTCAGCGATTCTCATTGGTGCCAATTTAATGGGGGCAAATCTCAGTGGTGCCGACTTGCGGGGAGCCAATCTCATTGAAGCAATTCTCACAGGCGCCAGTCTCAATGGCGTGGATCTCAGTGCCGTGGAGATGAGTGAGGCGATACTGCCGGATGGCTATCTCTCGGAATAGTCTCAGGGAGAGACCGCTGCTGGTGTAGAGTAAAAGATCAGTGATTTTGAGAGAGGCATGGCAACCCCATATCGGATTGCGGTTTTGGCCGGGGATGGCATTGGTCCAGAAATTACCGCTGTAGCGCTGGAGGTGTTGCGGGCGATCGCCCCTCGCTTTAACCTCGAATTTGAGTTTGTGCCTGCGTTAGTGGGGGGAGCGGCCATTGACGCGGTGGGAGAACCCCTGCCAGCCGCAACCCTCGAAACCTGTCGCCAGAGTGATGCCGTCCTTTTAGCTGCCATTGGCGGCACGCAGTGGGACAATTTGCCCCGCCATCTGCGCCCGGAAACCGGCCTCCTTGCCCTCCGCGCCGGTCTGGGGTTATTTGCCAACTTACGCCCCGCCAAAATCTTTCCCCAACTGATCCATGCCTCTTCCTTGAAGCCAGAGGTGATTGCGGGTGTGGATCTGATGGTGGTGCGCGAACTCACGGGTGGCATTTACTTTGGTCAACCGCGGGGAATCTTCACCACTGAAACGGGGGAGCAGCGGGGGGTCAATACCATGGCCTACACTGCAAGCGAGATTGATCGCATTGGGCGAGTGGCCTTTGAGATCGCCCGCAAACGGCAGGGCAAGCTCTGCTCGGTAGATAAGGCCAATGTTCTCGAGGTCTCTCAACTGTGGCGCGATCGCCTGAGTGCCCTGAGTATAGAGTATCCCGATGTGGCGCTAACCCATCTTTACGTGGACAATGCCGCCATGCAGCTAGTGCGCGCCCCAAAACAATTTGACACAATTGTTACCGCTAACCTATTTGGGGATATTCTCTCTGACATTGCGGCAATGCTCACGGGGAGTATTGGAATGCTGCCCTCGGCAAGTCTGGGGGAATCTGGTCCCGGTCTGTTTGAACCGGTGCACGGCTCTGCCCCAGATATTGCCGGTCAAGATAAGGCCAATCCTTTGGCAATGGTGCTGAGTGCAGCAATGATGCTGCGTTACGGTCTGAACCAGCCAGCGGCAGCGCAAGCAATTGAGGAGGCAATTACTGCCGTTTTAGATCGCGGGTATCGCACCGCCGATCTCATGGCGGAGGGCTGTACCCTTGTGGGCTGTCGGGAGATGGGCAACCTGTTGATTAAGGAATTGTCCCCCTAGACCCCCAGCCACCGCTCCTCCTGCCTTTAGACACCGATTAACTTGTCGCGGTCTAGGGTTGCAACGAGGTCAAGAGACGGAAGGCGGGAAAACTCTTGACTCAGGCGATGGGCTAAGTGCAGTACCCAGGGCAGGCGAGCATGGCTGAAAGCACTCCCCGGATGTAACTGGGTCAAGTGGTAGGTTTGGATGGCCAGTTGCTCTAGGGAAGTTTTCCCATACTCGTGAACCACCCGCAGAGGTCGAGCACTGCCGAGTTCCTTGCCCCTACTTTTGATGGGTTGGCTGCTAATGAGAATAAATGAGCGCTCTTGTTCCTCAAAAACCACCGTTCCCTTTGGGGCAGCAGCATATTGATGATTTTGTATTTGAGCGAGCCGCCCTGCACCCGTTTTACGCACACTCAGAAGATCTACCGCAATGTTCATTTTTCCGAGTTCATCAATTGTGCGTTGGAACTCGTCTTGCCGCGCTAAGCCATCCCGCAGCAGAAGAACCTTCTTAGGATAGCGCTTTTCGGAGTGGTACTGCTTAAACTTACCCACGAGCTTGCAGACGGTCTGCCAGAGTGCCTCGCCACTGATTTTCTCCCCCCGTTGTACTGACGGCAGTTCCCACCCCAAGGATTGACCGTTGGCAAGGATGGCAAAGGCAGGAGTGCCAAAGTATAGAGAACGATTGGTACCTGCATCGAAACCAATGATCAGTTCCGCCCACTCAGAATGTGGCTGTAGATGGATGGGCTGCCACTTGGCTTTGCAAAGCAGACCCAAGACAAT
>NZ_CALGOG010000088.1:0-15032 GCF_937958135.1 uncultured Thermosynechococcus sp.
TTTTAACAGGGAACCTAAGGAACACACACGAGCCGACGCAGGAACACACTGACAATCAACACCAACCACAGAAGAGGAGCGATCGCTCCGCCTAGCACCTCAATCTGTAACCCACAACTTGCTTTGGTGCACCCCTGCAGCTGTATTGTTATCCTGCCACGGGTAATAACGGCTGCCTACCGTGTTTTCACTTAACTTTGGCCACCCTTACACCCCAGCAATTGGCGCTTAGATTCCGTAAAATTACGGATGCCTAAACGTACATGGCTTCCATAAGGGCATCACTCATGGCTACATTGGTCGCCACACTTTGAATATCGTCCAGGTTTTCAAGGGTATCCATTAACTTAAGAACGCGCCGTGCTGTGTCTTCGTCGGTGATTTCTACGGTGTTCAGGGAGACCCAGCGGCTTTCGGTCTCAATGACGGTGTAACCCTGTTCTTTGAGCGTTTCGCTAACCTTTTCAAGGGCAGGCACAGGACAGCGCACCTCGGCCACTTCCTCTAAAATCTCGTAGGTTTCGACATCAGCCGCCAGTAGGGCTTCGAGGAAGGCCTCCTCATCCGTCGGCGCAGCCACAGTGACAATGCCCCATTCTTCAAACATCCAGCTCACACAGCCCGTTTCCCCCAAGTTGCCACCATGTTTGTTAAAGGCGGCCCGCAGATCTGCGGCGGTGCGGTTGCGATTGTCCGTGAGAGCCTCAATTAAGAAGGCAACCCCACCGGGGCCATAGCCTTCGTAGCGAATCTCTTCAAGGGGTCCCTCGCTATCGAGGGTACCGGTGCCCTTGGCGATCGCTCGCTCGATATTTTCGCTGGGAATTCCTGCGGCTTTAGCCTTCTCAATGGCACTGCGCAGTTGAAAGTTACCTGCTGGATCGCCTCCCCCATGACGGGCAGCAATAATGATTGCCCTCGATAGCCGTGCAAAGATCTTCCCCTTTTGGGCATCTACCCGCGCTTTTTGCCGTTTAATATTTGCCCACTTACTGTGACCTGCCATAGAGGAAAAGCATCCAAAAACCACGAAGAACCCCGCTGAAACCAACGGGGCATGTCAATGGCGGAATTTGAACCAGAGCGGTTTTTAACGAAAGCCAACAGCTGCTTGCCAAACAAAGGCCAAAGCCAAAAAGAGGACGGGAATGACCGGCAGCACATCCACAAGGGGATCAAAAATGGCGTAGGCTTCTGGCAGTTTCGCAATCAAAACCAAAGCATCAATCATGGTGTTTTCCCAAAGAATTTAGCGATCGCAAGAGTGCTGAAAAAATAGTACCATAGCCGCTGCGGCAACAGGAGTGCGAGGCTGGACATTCTCCCCTTATCGGAAACAGAAATCCATGACTTTTGGATGCAGCAGGCGATCGCCCTTGCAGCGCAGGCAGGAGCTGCCGACGAAGTGCCCGTGGGGGCGGTGATTGTCAGTGCTGAAAATGAACTCATTGCCACCGGCGAAAACCGCCGTCAGCGGGATCATGACCCCACTGCCCATGCGGAAATCATTGCTTTGCGGCGGGCGGGGCAGCGCTTGGGGACTTGGTATTTAACCGGCTGTCGCCTCTATGTTACGCTGGAGCCTTGCCCAATGTGTGCGGGGGCAATTATTCAAGCCCGCATCCATACCCTTATCTATGGAACGGCTGACCCGAAAGCAGGGGCGATTGACTCGGTACTGCAACTGCCGCAGAGTCCGGCGGCGTTCCACCGACTCCAGGTCATCAGCGGCGTTCAGGCGGCTGCCTGTCGGCAACAGTTGCACACATGGTTTCGCCAGCATCGTCAGAAAGAACGGCAATAATCCCCACATCCCCCACTTGCTGCCGCAGAGTCTGGATGGTTTCACCTAAAACTGGATGTCGCCAGTGGGGGGCGATCGCCGCTAAGGGGGCAAGGACAAAGGGGCGTTCTGCCAGGCGGGGATGGGGCAGGGTGAGTTCGGCGGTGGTGATCACGCGATCGCCGTAGAGCAGCAGATCAAGATCAAGGGTACGGGCACCCCAATGCTCTTGGCGTTGGCGGCCAAACTGCACCTCAATCCTCTGCAGGGTTTTCAAAAGTGCCCAAGGGGACAGTTGTACTCGGGCAATGAGGCAACCATTCCAGTAGTTCGGCTGGGGCGGCCCTACAGGGACTGTGTAATACCACGGCGAGTAGGCTAGGACATCAATCCCCGCCGTTTGGGCAAGCATTTGGACGGCCGAGCGCAGTTGCCGCAATGGCTCACCCAGGTTGCTTCCGAGGGCGATCGCAGCGAGGGGGGGGTCAGACGGGGATATACTTAAACTTAAGTCAGTGCATTCTGCCATTGCGCTTGTGTAGAGTGCCTTTCACTCCTCCTGTTATACCTGCACTGTTCACCTATCGCCGAAATCGCTGTGGATCTCCGAACGCTCTTTCACACTGCAACCCCAGTCATTGGTGTTGTCCACCTCCTTCCCTTGCCCACCTCCGCCCGTTGGGGAGGGAGCCTCAAGGCGGTTATTGACCGCGCAGAACAGGAAGCCACAGCCCTTGCTTCAGGGGGAGCCAATGCCATCATTGTTGAGAATTTCTTTGACGCCCCCTTCACTAAAGATCGGGTGGATGCAGCCGTTGTCAGTGCTATGACCTTGGTGGTGCAGCGGTTAAAGAATCTGGTGGCCTTGCCCATTGGCCTGAATGTGCTGCGCAATGATGCTTTCAGTGGTCTGGCGATCGCGGCCTGTACCGGGGCACAATTTATCCGTGTCAATGTGCTCACCGGGGTAATGGCCACGGATCAGGGCATTATTGAAGGTCAAGCCCACCAACTGCTGCGCTACCGCCGCGAACTGGGGCAAGACATCAAAATTTTCGCCGATGTGATGGTGAAGCATGCCCAGCCCCTCCACAGTCCGAACCTCGCCGCTGCGGTGCGGGACACCTTTGAGCGGGGACTTGCTGATGGGGTGATTCTCTCCGGTTGGGCAACGGGACACCCGCCCGCCGAGGAAGATCTATCGGTCGCTGCCAGTGCAGCCAAGGGACAGCCCCTCTTTATCGGCAGTGGTGCCTCTTGGGACAATGTTGAGCAGTTAGTGCCCTACGTCAACGGCGTCATTGTTGCTAGTTCCCTGAAGCGCAACGGTCAAATTGAACAACCCATTGACCCCATTCGTGTTAGCCGTTTTGTCGAGGCATGGCAGCGGGCACACCAAAAGGTTCAGGAACTCAATCGCGCCAATAGTAACTGTCGGGGGTCTGTGAGCGAACCCCTGCCAGCGATGTTTGTGCATGGGCAAAAGTAATCAGGCGATCGCCCCTGTTAACTGCGGAACGTAGTTTCCAAGACCATTGAGGTTAAGGCGATAGCTGCGGGGGTGGGCAATTAAGTAGGCTGTGCTGGTGAAGATTTGCTCTAACTCCACAAGGCCGTTTTCCTTGAGGGTGCGCCCCGTTGACACCAAATCCACAATCGCCTCTGCCATACCCGTAATTGGCCCCAGTTCTACCGAACCATAGAGAGGCACGATATCCACAGGCAAATCTAGCTGCTGGAAAAAGGCATCGGCGCAGCGGACAAACTTTGAGGCCACGCGGCAATGGGGGGGCAAATCGCGGGCACTGCGGTAGGGGCTAGAGGCTTTGACGGCCACCGACAGCCGACATTGACCAAAACCCAGATCCGCCAGTTTGGCGACGTGGGGATTTTTTTCCCGCAACACATCATAGCCGACAATCCCCAACTGCGCTTGGCCATACTGCACATAGACGGGAACATCTTGGGCACGGACTAAAAGGGCGCGGGCACGACCATCCTGAGAAAGCACTTGGAGTTGGCGATTCCCTGGCTCTAGGAGTGCCTCAAAGTTCAAGCCCACCTGTTGGAAGTAAGCAATACTGTCCTTAAGCAGGGCGCCTTTGGGTAGGGCAATCGTTAACATGGCCTAGACACTCTGAATCTGCAAATGGGTTGCCCCATCACCGAGGGCTTCAATCTGCGGTGGCGCATCCGTCTCAATCCAAGCAATATAGGGAATCTGGCGATCGCGGGCATAGGCGCGGATTTGCTCGGGGGTCAGATCAAGGAGTGACAACTCCACGCGGGTAGAACCATCTAGGCGCAGCGTTTGAGCATGGTGTAGGGCGGCGGCGAGGGCGTTGGGTGTGCGGGGAACCACAAGCCATTGACTGCGGGGGGCTAATAGGGCAGCTGAGGGAATAGCGATCGCCTGAAGAAGCGCCTCCACATTAAAGACAAAACCAATCCCCGGCACAGAGACACCGTCGGGATGGTAAATACTGAGCAGTTGATCATAGCGTCCCCCTTGAGCCACCAACCGCAGTTCCGTTTCCGTGGGAATCAAGACCTCAAAGATAATTCCCGTGTAGTAATCAAAGGACTGCACAAGGCTGAGATCAAGAGTAATAGAGAAGGATTTGGCCACCAAGCCCAGCAACTGTTGAAGTTCTGCAAAGCGATCGGCGACCCCTGCCACCTCAGACCACCGTGCCAAGCGCTCCCCCACTTCCTGCGGGGTACCCCGCAGATCAAACAGGGCAAGGGCGCGATCGCCCCAAGGGGGGCTTAGAGCCTGCAAACTCACGCGGTCTAAATTGGCCAAGCATTGGCGTACAATTTTTTGCAATTCCGCCGGAAAGGTACCGAGCAACTGTTGCGTTAGGTGGGCATCCCCCACCAACAGATAGGCCTCCTCAACCGCTAAGGCCCCAAGGCACTCCTGCACCAGCCAGAGAATTTCGGCATCCGCCGCTAAACCTGTTGCCCCTATTAGCTCCACCCCTGCTTGGAAAAATTCCTGCTGGTTGCCCAAGTGTGTAGCCGTCGTTCGCCGAAAGACATTGGCTTTGTAATAGAGCCTTTGGGGCAGTTGCCTTCCTGCCATACGAGTCACGGCGGCGCGGGCGATCGAAGCCGTTAATTCGGGCCGCAATCCCAAGGGTTCACCACTGCTCCCCTGTACTTGAATGACCGTTTCTGGATGGACAGTACCCCCCGCCGTCAGGGTTGCTAGGGTCTCGATTGTGGGTGTGATAATTTCTTGGTAGCCCCAGCTTTGAAAGACGCGCTCTAGGCGTTGCTCTAGCCACCGTTGCCGTGCCACATCCAGGGGTAAAATATCGCGGGCACCACAGGCGGGTTGATACACCATAGTGAATTACTTTTTCCCAAAAAGACCAAAGAAGGAAGCTCTCTTTTTCTCTGGCTTGGGCGGCTCAGGATTTTTTTGCTGTTGCTGTGCTTTGCGCTCCCTCTTGTTAATTTCTTCGAGTCCCTGTATTGCCGTCACCTCTTGAGGATTGAGCTTCAGGGCTTGATTAAAGTGAATTCTGGCCATACTCAAGGAGCCTTGTTTTAGGTACACCTTGCCTAGTAGAGCATTGCAGCGGGCACTGCGGGGGTCAATCTTCAGGGCATCCTTCAGTTCTTTGATGGCCTCCAGATAAATCCCTTTATTCAAAAGTTCCTCTGCCCGTCGCAAGTATGGCTCTGTAAGTTGCCCTGTTTTTGAAGTCTCTGCGGGCGGTGTTGTTGCTGAGGTTGCACGCACCTGAGTATCCTCTGGTTTAGGTTGCGGCGCAGGCGCAGAAACTGTAGGTGCTGCTGCTGTTGCTTTACCTCCCGCCGATCGCCACAGATAGATTAAATTGAGTTCGCTAATTTGTTCACTAATCTTAAGGGCATTGTTTAAGTCTGTGTATTGATCTTGGGCAAGGGTATTGAGGGCCTTTTGATAGGCCTCTTCAACATTGGCAGCGTTAAAGACTTCCTGGGCCAAATCAAAGGTGGGCGTTGGCACAATGTTGGCCGTTAGCAGTTGCTTTTCGAGCAAGCGCAAAATGACTTGGTATTCTTCCCGCTCTTTTTCTTGGGACAGCACCTCATAGGCAGGATTCACAAACTTGGAGAGCAAATCACTGGCGATTTTTCTACCCGCTTCATCATCACGGCTATCGGGGTGCAGTGTCTTTGCAATTTTCAGATATCGCTTGCGAATTTCCCCTGGTGTTGCCGACAATGGAACCCCCAGGGCAGCATGGAGATCTCGTTGAGAGTTAAAGCGACCCAAGCCGTGATTGATCTCGAAGGGCATAGTCAGTGAAACCGCAGGGGCAGAATATCCTTTGATTATACCTGCTAATAGAGGGGGGTGTGACTATCTGCGGCAATGGTGTAGCCAGTTCCCATCAGCCCCTAGGTAAACACTACGGTGCGATTGCCGTACACGAGAATCCGATTTTGTAAATGCAGCTGCACTGCCCGCGCCAACACCACCCGCTCCAAATCCTTGCCCTTGCGAATCAGATCCGCCACCGTATCGCGATGACTCACAGGCACAACCGCCTGCTCAATAATTGGCCCTTCATCCAAGTCTGCTGTGGCATAGTGGGCAGTGGCGCCGATGATTTTCACCCCCCGCTCATAGGCACGGTGGTAGGGATTGGCTCCCGCAAAGGCAGGCAAAAATGAATGGTGAATGTTAATCACTTGGGGAAAGGCTTCAATAAATTCAGCACTGAGCACCTGCATATACTTGGCCAGCACCACCAAATCAATCTTGTAGTCCCTGAGAAGTTGTAGTTCTTTGGCTTCCGCGAGGGGCTTGGTTTCTGGGGTCACGGGAATATAGTGAAAGTCAATGCCAAACTGCTCGGCAATGGGACGCAAATGCTCATGGTTACTGATAACTAGGGGAATTTCGGCAAAGAGATCCCCCGCCCGCTGTCGCAGCAGCAGATCCCAGAGGCAATGATCTTGGCGGCTCACCCAAATGGCCAGGCGATAGGGAATATCCGACGCCCGCAACTGCCAGTGCACCCCCGCCCAACTGGCAAAGACCTTTTCCCGCTGGGCATAGTTAATGAATGTCGTGGCAATTTGATCGCGGGGAATCTCAAAACCCTCCAGTTCCCACTCCAGGCGCGAGAGAAAAATGCCCGCAACGGTATCGGTGTGGTGGTCGGCATGGACAATGTTCCCGTTGTAGCGATAGACAAACTGTGCCAATTTGGCCACCAGCCCCCGCTGATCGGGACAGGAAATGGAGAGGGTCATCGTTGGCATAGCACACCGCAGGGCAGAGCAATCAGTATTCTACTCCTGTCACTTGGGAGCGGTGCGATTTAAGACCTTGGCGAGATACTGCCCTGTGTAGGATTGGGGCATCAGTGCCACCGCTTCAGGGGTACCGACGGCAACTACATTTCCCCCGCGATCGCCCCCCTCTGGCCCTAGATCAATAATCCAATCGGCACAGCGAATCACATCGAGATTGTGTTCAATGACCAGAACCGAGTTGCCCTTGTCCACCAGCCGCTGCAACACATCGAGGAGTTTGTGGACATCGTAAAAAGACAGTCCTGTGGTCGGCTCATCAATGAGGTAGAGTGTTTTGCCCGTTGCGCGGCGCGACAATTCAGCTGCCAATTTTAAGCGTTGCGCTTCACCGCCAGAGAGTGTGGGTGCCGTTTGCCCCAGTTTCAAATACCCTAAGCCCACATCCACGAGGGTTTGCAGCTTGCTTACCGCCTTGGGGATATTTGCAAAAAAAGTCAGCGCCGTCTCGGCGGTCATCTCTAAAACATCGGCAATTGAGCAGCCCTTGTACTTCACCTGCAGCGTATCGCGGTTGTAGCGTGTCCCCTTGCACACCTCGCACCGGACATAGACATTGGGCAGAAAGTTCATCTCAATTACATTCACCCCTTGACCTGCACAGGCTTCACAGCGACCACCCTTAATGTTGAAGGAAAATTGTCCTGGTTTATAGCCCCGTGCCTTGGCCTCAACGGTTTGGCTAAAGACCTCACGGATCACGTCAAAAACCCCAATGTAGGTGGCAGGGTTCGAGCGGGGGGTGCGGCCAATGGGAGACTGGTCAATGACAATCACCTTATCAATGGCGTTCAAGCCTTCAATGCCCCCCAGTTCCTTCGGCAGGGGCACAGGCTGACCCAGATGGTGTTGAAGCGCAGGGTAGAGCACTTCGTGCATCAGGGTGGATTTGCCCGATCCTGAGACCCCCGTCAGACACACCAGCTTGCCAAGGGGAATTTCTACGGTGATGTTTTTGAGATTGTTGCGGGAGACGTTTTTGAGAACAAGGGACTGGCCATTGCCGGCTCGGCGATCGCTGGGGGTTTCAATGCGCTTGCGTCCCGATAGATAGGCGCCCGTCAGGGAGTCAGGATGGTTGAGAATTGCCTCTAAGTTGCCCTGGGCCACAATCTGACCGCCATGCACCCCTGCGCCTGGGCCAATATCCACAATGTGATCGGCAGCGCGGATTGTGTCCTCATCGTGTTCGACCACAATTAGCGTATTCCCCAAGTCCCGCAGGCGAAAGAGTGTTTTCAGCAGGCGATCGTTATCCCGCTGATGTAGGCCAATACTCGGTTCATCGAGGACATAGAGCACGCCGGTCAGGCCAGAGCCAATTTGGGTGGCCAAGCGAATGCGCTGGGCTTCGCCGCCAGAGAGGGTAGCTGCACTGCGGTCCAGCGTCAGGTAATCCAGCCCTACATCAATTAGAAATTGCAACCGCGCCGTCACTTCCCGCAGGGCCAGTTCAGCGATTTGCTGTTGTCGCCGGCTTAGCTGTAGCGATTGAATTCGTGCCAAGCACTCGCGAATTGAAACACTCGTGAGATCGGTAATGCGATACTGCCCCAAGCGTACCGCCAGAGCAGCCGGTTTGAGGCGTTGCCCACCACAGGCGGGGCAGGTTTGGTTGACTTGGTATTCTTCTAGCTTTTGGCGGTAGGTCTCGGAGGTGGTCTCGCGGTACTGCCGCTCCAAAATGGGGATCACCCCTTGAAATTGGCGGTAGTAGTCCCGTTTGCGATAGCGGGAATCGGCGGGGATGCGAATCGGGGCGTCGGTGCCGTAGAGAATAATTTCCCGCTGTAATTCTGTGAGGCGGTACCAAGGGGTGTTGATGTCAAAGCCAAAGGCCTCGGCAACGCCGCAAAGTAGGGCAAGGTAGTAGTCATGTTCCTTCTCTGCCCAAGGGGCGATCGCCAGATAGACGGGGAGTTCAGGATTGGGGACAATCAACTCCGGGCTAAATTTGCGTAGGTAGCCCAGGCCATGACACTCTGAACAGGCACCATAGGGGGAGTTAAAGGAAAACAGCCGCGGGGATAGCTCATCCATCACTGCCCCATGCTCAGGGCAGGCGAAATTCTCTGAAAACAGGAGTGTTTGCTCCTCCGCCTCAGCTTCACGGGGCACGACACTGATCATGGCTGTACCGTTGGCGTGGTGCAACGCCGTTCGCAGGGAATCGGCTAAGCGTTCCTCAATCCCCGGCTTCAGCACAAGGCGATCCACCACAATCTCAATGGTGTGAGCCTGGTTTTTATCCAGTTCAATAGCCTCACTGAGGTCGCGCACCTCACCATCAATGCGCACGCGCACAAAGCCTTCACCGGCCAGACTCGATAGCAGCTTTTTGTGGCTGCCCTTTTTGCCCTTGACCACAGGAGCAAGGATCTGAAACCGCGTTTGCAGCGGTAACTGCATGACCTGATCCACCATCTCATCAACGGTCTGCGGGCGAATCGAGCGATCGCAATGGGGACAGTGGGGTTCACCTGCACGGCCATAGAGGAGCCGCAAGTAGTCGTAGATTTCCGTAACTGTTCCCACAGTTGAGCGGGGATTGTGGGAAGCGGACTTTTGATCAATGGCAATGGCCGGACTCAGCCCCTCAATGGCATCCACATCGGGCTTATCCAACTGGCCGAGAAATTGGCGAGCATAGGCGCTGAGGGACTCTACGTAGCGGCGCTGGCCTTCAGCAAAAATGGTGTCAAAGGCAAGGGAGGACTTGCCCGACCCCGAAACCCCCGTCATCACAATCAGGCGATCGCGGGGCAGATCGAGGTCAATGTTTTTTAGATTGTGTTGTCGTGCACCCCGAATGCGAATTTCACCCGTCGGGACTGGATCGCCCATGCTGCAAAAGTGCAAATGTTAAAAAACGTTACATTGAGGGCTATTATAGCAATGCTGCCAGACCCTTTTGGAGACACCAAATAAAAAAAGCGGGGTATAGGCTCCCCGCTTTGAGTGCGACTTAGGTTACGACGGGTTGGGCTTAGTAGTCGAAGTCACCGCCCATGCCGGCACCGGCGCCCGCAGGATTGTTTTCTTTGGGTTCGGGCTTGTCAACGATGATGCACTCGGTGGTCAGCACCATACCGGCAATGGAGGCCGCATTCTGCAGAGCCGAGCGGGTGACTTTAGCAGGGTCAACAATACCGGCATCAAACATGTTGACATATTCATCTTTGGCGGCATCATACCCCACATCGAAGGGTTTTTCCTTAACCCGTTCGACAATGATGGCACCATTTTGCCCGGCGTTTTCGGCAATGCGACGCAAAGGAGCGCTAAGGGCACGCTCAACAATGTTGGCACCAATCAGTTCTTCACCCGTCAGGTGCTCGGCGGCCCAGTTGCTCAGCTCAGGAGCAAGGTGCACCAAGGTGGTACCACCACCGGGGACAATCCCCTCTTCAACGGCAGCTTTGGTAGCGTTAATCGCATCTTCCAGACGGAGTTTGCGATCTTTCATCTCGGTTTCGGTAGCGGCACCCACTTTAATCACCGCCACACCACCGGCCAGTTTGGCCAACCGCTCTTGCAGTTTTTCTTTGTCGTAGCTGGAGTCGGTTTCCTCGATTTGGCGACGGATTTGCTCGCAGCGAGCTTTGACGGCTTTTTCATTGCCTTCCGCCACAATCGTGGTGTGATCTTTGGTGATTGTGATGCGGCGAGCTTTCCCCAGCATATCCAGCTTGGCATTTTCCAGCTTCAGACCCGCATCTTCGGTGATCACTTGACCCCCGGTGAGGACGGCAATATCTTCGAGCATCGCTTTACGGCGATCGCCAAAGCCGGGAGCTTTCACCGCAGCCACACTCAAGACACCGCGCAGACGGTTGACCACCAGGGTCGCTAGAGCCTCTTTCTCGATGTCTTCGGCAATGATCACCAAGGGTTTACCGGCGCGAGCCACTTGTTCGAGGATCGGCACCAAGTCTTGAACCAAGGTAATTTTCTTGTCGGTGACCAGCACGAAGGGTTCATCGAGCACCGCTTCCATGCGCTCGGTATCGGTGGCAAAGTAGGGGGAGATATACCCCTTGTCAAAGCGCATCCCCTCGGTGACCTCCAGTTCGGTGGTCATGGATTTGCCCTCTTCGAGGGAGATCACGCCTTCTTTACCCACTTTGTCCATGGCATCGGCAATCATCCGACCCACTTCTTCATCGTTCCCCGCGGAAATGGCAGCCACTTGGGCAATGGCTTTGGAATCTTCCACAGGACGGGCATGTTCAGCAATTTTTTCGACAAGGAACTGGGTGGCTTTGTCAATCCCCCGTTTCAGGGCAATGGGGTTCGCACCGGCGGCAACGTTGCGCAACCCTTCTTTCACCATGGCATGGGCCAGCACCGTCGCCGTAGTGGTACCGTCGCCGGCAGCATCATTGGTTTTCGAGGCGGCTTGACGGATGAGAGCTACACCCGTGTTTTCAATGTGATCTTCCAGTTCAATTTCTTTGGCAATGGTAACACCGTCGTTGACAATTTGCGGCGCACCAAATTTTTTCTCCAGAACCACGTTCCGCCCTTTCGGACCTAGGGTCACGGCCACGGATTCAGCCAAAATGTCCATCCCTTTTTCCAGGGCACGACGAGCATTTTCGTTGTAGATAATGCGCTTCGCCATATGTGTTTCCTACCTCAATCGTTCAACAGTGATGAAAAATCGCACAGGAATGAAAGGGAGTCAGCGACCTAGCCAACAATGGCCAAGATGTCTTTTTCCGAGAGGAGAACGTAGTCTTCGCCCGCCAGTTTCACTTCGGTACCGGCATATTTGGAGTACAGCACTTTGTCCCCCACTTTCACATCCATCGGCTGACGCTTGCCGTCTTCAGTGAGTTTACCGGGACCTACGGCGGTCACTTCGCCCACTTGGGGTTTTTCACGGGCGTTGTCGGGCAGCAGGATGCCCCCTGCGGTGCGTTCTTCACTTTCGCTGACTTTGACAAAAATGCGATCGCCCAAAGGCTTCACAGTTGAAACGCTTAGAGATACGGGTGCCATAGCGTACTGTTCTCCCACTTGTAAGAGTATGGATTGATATACTCACTGCACGGCTAATCGCGCAGTCTCTGGGGGGTAAGAGCTTGACTGGCAATGGTTTAGCACTCTCACCCTTCGAGTGCTAATGTAGCGAGAGACAGTTGGCGATCGCAACTCCTGTTGCAGTACGGTTTTCCGAACGGAGCTTTAGCTTTTTAGCCCCGTAGTAGCAATGCCACGAATGAGTTGCCGCTGACCCAAAATAAACAAAATCATCACCGGTACGGTGGCAATCACCGCCGCCGCCATCATCAACGGCCAATCGTTGGTGAACTGCTCCTGAAAATTGGCTAGGGAAAGCTGCACCGTCATCAGTTCTGGTTTGGTGGTAAAGACCAAGGGCTTAAAGAGATCATTCCACTCCCCAATAAAGGTAAAGATAAACAGCGTCACCAAGGCCGGTCGGCTCAGGGGCAAGAGGATATGCCAGAGCACTTGCCACCGAGTTGCCCCATCCAAAAGTGCTGCTTCCTCAAGGGCAACGGGTAGCGTGAGAAAAAACTGCCGCATTAAAAACACGCCAAAGCCATTGGCGGCAGTAGGTAAAATCAAAGCCCCATAGGTATTGATGAGATGAGCCGCCTTGAGGATGAGAAAAATTGGGATAACCAAGAGTTGAAAGGGGATGACCAGCGTCGCCAATATCAGCAGCAGAATGAAGCGTTGTCCCGGAAACGAAAGCCGCGCAAGGGCGTAACCTGCTAAGGCTGAGGTCACCAACTGAAGCGCCGTCACCGCCAAAGCCACAAAGGTGGAGTTGACAAAAGCCAAGATAAAGTGTCCCTGCTGCCATGCCGCTTGATAGCTTTGCCATGTCCAGCCTTGAGGGGGCAACAGTTGGGTGGGCAAGGTTCCCGGTGGCCAGCCCGACGTACAGAGCACCACTAGAAAGGGGCTGAGAACCAGCAAGGCTCCCAATGCCAATACGAGTGTTAAGCCTACCCTAAGAGCAACCACTGCCGGACATCCGTTTTAGCAAATCCACAAATCCTTTGACTTCTTCGCGGAAAAGGAAGCCGGTATAGGCTGCCATGCCATGCTCGCCAATATCCAGCCCCTCGATTTCCTCTTTGGGGGAAACGCGGATGCCAATAGGGGCGTTCAGGAGTAGACACACTGCTGTACTAAGGGCAACGGTAAAGTCACCACTCCAGAGTAATGCCTTCAGAGATCCCTCCCCAGCTTCATGAAAGCGCCCTGAACCATCGGCAAAGAGACCTACCGCTAGAGTACCCCAGATACCATTAACGAGGTGCACAGAAATCGCTGCCACGGGGGCATCAATTTTTAGCTGGTTGCTTGCCACTACCGAAAAAGTAATAACCGTACCAACAATAATGCCAAGCAAGGTCGCACTTTCAAGGGTAACAAAGGCACAGGGCGCCGTAATCGCCACCAGTCCTGCAAGAATACCGTTGATAATCATCGAAAGGTCAGGCTTGCCAATAGAGTGCGGAAACCACCGTTGCAGTGACGCCCCCAAGGCTGCTGCTTTATTCGTGTTCACGACAATGGGGGCGATCGCCCCTGGATCTGCGGCCATGGTTGACCCATCGGCTAGAAACCGACCTAGACGCAGCCCCAAAAGAGGTGCTCCCATCAAGAATGCGGCTGTTGCACTGCCAAAGCCAATCATTGCCGCGAAAGTCAACAGCGTAGGGCAAGTCGGCAGAGAGAGAATCCGCGTCAGGGGGAATTGAAGACGTAATCCCTGTCGCCAGACAAAACCCAGTTTCACAGAGGCAGATGTCGGAAAAGAAAACAGTTGAAACTTGTAAACCCCCGGCCAAAATCCTTAGGAAAATCTTAGGGTTTAGTTGCCGGCCCTCTGTCTCAATTTTGCATAGGCAGTTAGCTGTGCCAGTTAGAGAAGTTGCAATTGTCCACCCTTGTGGAGTGTCCAGTAATGACTCATCCGCACTACCCAAATCCTGCTGTTATCCACCGCTGGGTGATGAGTTTTTGCTTTGTTGGTTTAGGATGTGCAACCCTGCCCTTGGCTCCTGTCACTGCTCAAATCGCCGTCTATGAAGGGCGACGCGTCAGCGGGGACGTAAGCATGACTCTCCCCGACGGCAGTACCTACAAAGGGGAATTGCTGAATGGCCGCTTTAATGGCCAAGGCATTCTCACAATGGCCAATGGCAACCGTTACGAGGGGGAATTTCGCAATGGCCGCTACCACGGTCAAGGGGTGCTGACCTATGCTGATGGTGGACGCTACGAAGGTGGCTTTGCGGATGGCATCTTTAACGGCAAGGGAGTTTTGCAACTGGCCAACGGCCAACGCTACGCGGGCACGTTTCTCAATGGTCAGTATCATGGGGAGGGGGTGCTCACTTTTCCCGACGGTACCCGCTATGAGGGGCAGTTTCTGGCGGGCAAGTATCATGGAACAGGGACGCTCTCCTTTGGAGATGGCACAAGCTATGCCGGAGAGTTTCGCAATGGCTTATTTGAAGGACAGGGGGTGCTCACCCTGCCAGATGGCTCTCGCATTATTGCTACATGGCGCAATGGTCGCCGCGAACCCCGCTAATCCTTTTCAATCTGGCCGGCTGTGACTGATCCACTGACGGCAGCATTGAGTCCCTATGCCCGTTTTGGAATTCGCCTTGGCCTTGAACCTATCCAAGCACTGCTGAGTGCTTTGGGGTCTCCCCAGTTACAAGTGCCTTTGGTTCACGTTGCAGGAACCAATGGTAAAGGCTCGGTGTGTGCCTATCTGGATAGTGTTTTACGGGCAGCGGGTTATCGAACGGGTCGTTATACCTCGCCCCATCTGTTGAGTTGGTGTGAGCGTATTTGTGTTGATGGTAACTCCATTGCCCCTGAAGTTTTCTTGAGATTGATTCAGCAGATTGAAGCAGTACTGCCACAGGTGGCC
>NZ_CALGOG010000089.1:0-35540 GCF_937958135.1 uncultured Thermosynechococcus sp.
GTCTTGGCGCAACCCGTCGGAGCCAAAAAGTTTCCTTCCTAAGGAGGGGTAAACAGTGGCGAAAACAGAATTGTTAATGGCGATCGCTGGCCTGAATCGAGGTATTCTAGCTACCCCTCGCGATCGCAAACAGGTGGCCGCCCTTGCCACCTCCCTTGAGGCCATCAATCCCACGCCAGATCCCCTCAATGCCCCTGAAAAACTGGCCGGGGATTGGCGACTGATCTACACCAGTAGTCAGGCTCTTCTCTCTTTAGATCGCTCTCCTGTCCTAAAGCTGGGGCAAATCTATCAGTGCATTCGGCCGCAACAGCAGTGCATCTACAATATCGCCGAATTGTATGGCTTGCCCTTCCTTGAGGGCATTATCAGTGTGTTGGCACGGTTTGAACCCTTGACATCACAACGGGTGCAGGTGTACTTTGAGCGCTTCATTGTTGGCCTGCGTCAGTGGTTGAATTACTACTCGCCTTCCCAATTCATTCCCCAACTCCACCGCCGTCAGCCGCTGCTTGCCCTAGATGTGCCCCTCAATAGCAATGCTCAACAGGGTTGGCTGGACATTACCTACCTCGATGAGGATTTGCGCATTGCCCGAGGCAATGAAGGTAGCCTCTTTGTCTTGACCCGAATATAGCGGCAATTCCCTGTGCCGTTAGACTAAGGAAGAGTGGCATTCTTCTCCCATCCCCTGCAATGGAAACACCGCCCCCCAAGCAACTTAGTTTTCCATGGAATCCGATAATTTCTGAGCCTGCGGCGGAAAGCTCACCGGTCACTGATTCAGAGGGTGAGAATAGCCAGCGGCGCATTCAGCATTTAGAGCAAGCCATCGATCAATGCCAGCACTATATCAATGAACTAAAACAACAACTGCGCAATCAGGCGTTTCTTGAGGATTTACTGGCTCGCACTGAGGAAATGGCTCAGATTCAACAACAGGCAATCGTTGCTCTTCAAGAACAATTGCGCTCCCAAGCCACCTGTGCCCAGGAGTTGGCCGAAATGAGCCACCATCGCCAATCCTTGGAAACCATTCTTCAGCAATCACAAACGGAGATTGAGTACCTCCATCGGGAGGTGGAGCGGCTACTCAAAGCTCAAGATGCCCTCGAAGCCAAATTGGTGAACAGCCATCGCCTTCTCCGACAACGGGAACAGGAATGCCAACTCCTTGAATCCCAACTGCGCCAAGTCCAAGAAGAAAAAAGTCTGCTGCAAACCCGCCTTGAGCAGGCATGTCTAGAGCTGGGCGATCGCCAAACACAAATTGATGATCTGAACCGTCGCCTCACCCAAGCCAACCACTTAATTGAAACCCAAGAACGGGTCATCAGTGCGCTGCAACAGGCTCAAGGATCCCAGGAGAACAAAAACAACGTCATTCAGGGACTGAGTAAAACGCTGCTCAAAACTCAAACTAAGTTACAAGAACTGGAACGGGAGTATCAGCAACAGCGCCTGCAATATATGACTGCCCAACACTACAACCAAGAACTGCAGGCGCGCACCGATCAGCAACAGGAACGCCTGCAACACCTAGAAGCGCAAATTGCTGAACTTCAAGAGCAAATTCTCCATCAGGCGCAGCAGGCACGAGAGCAGGAAACTGCGATCCAACACTGGAAAGATCGCTACACCGAGGCTGAGCGATCGCTTGCGCAGTTGCAGCGAGTCATCGCCCAAATAGCCACCGGCGGCTGCATTTCCCTCGGTGAGGTTCCTTCTTAGGGCAGATGTTTGCCCAAAACCTAAATTTTGTATAATAATCCATAGTCATTACAAGTTTGCTTATGCTCAAATTCATTGGTTGGGCAGGGAGTCTGCGGGAGGGTTCCTACTCCCAAAGCGCTTTAGATGCTGCCATTGCCAAAGCAGCCGTCCAGGGAGTCACCGTTGAACGTCTGGATTTACGCCAAATGAGTCTCCCGTTTTGCACCGGCGCCGAGAGCTATCCTGACTACCCAGATGTGGACACCTTTCGCGCCAAGGTCAAGGAAGCCGATGGGATTTTGTTAGTAACACCGGAGTACCACGGCAGTGTCAGCGGTGTCCTGAAAAACTCCCTAGACCTCCTTAGTTTTGAACATCTCAGCGGCAAAGTGGTCGCGATGATCAGTGTCCTCGGCGGCCAAGCCAACAGCAATGCCCTCAACGATCTGCGGGTAATTTTGCGCTGGGTGCATGCTTGGGTCATTCCCGAACAAGTGGCCATTGGTCAAGCGTGGCAAGCCTTTACAGCGGCGGGGCAATTGAAGGATGCCAAGCTGGAAGAGCGACTGGACAAAATGATTGCCAGTTGGATTCAAACCACGCGCAAGCTGCGAGAAGCCAATAGCTAATCCACCCCTGCTTGCAGCCACTGCGCCACTTGCTTGGCATGGTAGGTGAGAATCACATCGGCACCCGCCCGCTTGAAGCCAAGCAGGGTTTCCAGCACCACTTTTTTCTCATCAATCCAACCGTTGCGGGCAGCGGCTTTCACCATGGCGTACTCCCCAGAAACGTTGTAGGCGGCAACGGGAACATCGCTCACCTGCTTCAGTTGGGCAATCACATCCATGTAGGCAAGGGCAGGTTTCACCATTACCAGATCTGCCCCCTCCTCAATATCGAGGCTAACTTCCCGCACTGCTTCGCGGACATTGGCGGGATCCATTTGGTAGGTTTTTTTATCGCCAAACTTGGGTGCCGAGTCCAAGGCATCCCGAAAAGGGCCATAGTAGGCGGAGGCGTATTTAGCCGAGTAGGCAAGAATTCCCACATGGGTATAGCCTGCGGCATCCAAACCCGCCCGAATGGCACCGACACGGCCATCCATCATATCCGACGGGGCAACAAAATCAGCACCAGCAGCAGCTTGACTTACCGCCTGTTTGACCAAGACCTCCACCGTTTCGTCATTGAGGATTTCACCATCTTTGACAATGCCATCGTGGCCTTCGCTGCTGTAGGGATCCAGAGCCACATCGGTAAAGATCAGCAGGTCAGGTAAGACAGCCTTAATGGCTCGCACTGATCGCTGGACAAGGCCATCGGGATTGTAGCTTTCGGTACCGGCATTGTCCTTGAGGTGTTCAGGAACGACGGGAAAGAGGGCGATCGCCCCAATGCCTAAGGCACAGACCTCCTTCAGTTCTAAAATCAGACGATCCAGCGTATAGCGATAGCAGTCGGGCATCGAGGGGACTTCCTGCACCTGATCTTCCCCCTCCATGACAAAGACCGGATAGATCAAATCTGCCGTGGTTAAGGTGTGCTCGCGCACCAAGCGACGAATTTGAGCCGTGCGGCGTAAACGGCGAGGCCGGTAGGTTAGCTCCATCATGCAACGCTCAAACACTCATTCAATGTTCATGTTCCCACTGAAACGGCTGCTAATCAGCCCGTCCAACCCTTGGATTACTTCAAAATTATCTCACCTTCAGGGGGCAAGACCGCGACAGGGGCAGGGTGCTTACAAAGATTTACGCACAATTTAATTGCTTAAGCGGACTGAAGATAGGGCAATGCCAAATAAAAGCTGGTAACTGTCTTGGCATCTTTCACGTAACCACTGTGAATTGCTGCGGTCAGCTCCGGTAGAGAAAATTCAACAATTTCAATGTGCTCATCGGCATCCTGCGGTGGGGGTGCCTCCAGTTTCTCCAGTTGGGTGGCCAAATAGGCGTAGATCACTTCATCGGAATAGCCGGGGGCAATGTAAAATTCCCCTAGTTTTTGCCAGTGATGGGCACGGTAGCCCGTCTCTTCCTCAATCTCCCGCTCAATCGTGGCAAGGGGCTTTTCCTGATCCTCAACGGTGCCCGCCGGAAACTCCAGCAAATATTCCTCCGTGGCAAAGCGGTATTGTTTGACTAGAATGAGATTTCCCTCTGGGGTGACAGGCACAGCCAACGCACCCCCCGGATGCCGCACCGTTCCCAAAATGGAGATAGAGCCATGGGGAAGGCGATATTGATTGACCTCAAAGGTAAATTTACGACTGCGGCAAAAGCAGTGGCGCGCGAGGACTTCGGAAGGAATTTTAGTCATAGGGTTTTAGACAAGGGTGCGATCCGTGAGGATTTCATAGCCCGTTTTCGTCACCAAGACCGTGTGCTCAAATTGGGCAGAAAGAGAATTGTCCACTGTGACGGCGGTCCAGCGATCGCGCAAAATGCGCACCTGTTTTGACCCTGCGTTGACAATCGGTTCAATGGCCAAGGTCATGCCTGCCCGCAGCCGCACATTCTTAAGTTCGTTGGTGCGGAAGTTAAACACCGAGGGTTCCTCGTGGAGATTGCGCCCCACCCCATGGCCGGTAAAGTCTTCCACCACCACAAAGCCATTGGCTTCCACATAATCTTGAATGGCACCGGCCAAATCCATGAGATAGTTCCCTTCCTTGACTTGCTCAATGCCTCGGTAGAGCGCTTCCTCAGCCACTTTCACCAGCCGGGCAGCCTCCTCGGAGATTTCCCCCACCGGAATCGTAATGCAGGAGTCCCCATGGAAGCCGTTGTAGTAGGCACCGGTGTCAATCTTAACAATGTCGCCATTGCGGATGACTTTGCGGGGGCTGGGGATGCCATGCACCACTTCGTTATTGATACAGGCACAAATCGAAGCGGGAAAGCCGTGATAGCCTTTGAAGCTTGGCGTGGCTCCCATTTCCCGAATCCGCTTTTCGGCATAGGCATCGAGATCTGCTGTTGTCATGCCCGGCTCAATCATCTGGGAAATTTCCTTGAGCACCGTCGCCACAATGCGCGAGGCTTGGCGCATGATCTCAATTTCGCGCTTGGACTTAATCTCAATACCACGACGGGGACGGGTTTGAACAGGGGGAGTGGGGGGAGTGAGCAAACTACCAAGGATATTCATGGGCGCGATGCAACCGCAAAAATTGTTCTTTTTCAGGATAACGCTGTTGTGCTGATCAGGGGAACATCAGTTTTATGCTTAAACGATGGGTGAACGAAAATGCTCTTGATAGAGTTGCTTAAATCGCCGCTGCTGCTGGGCATGATCCACAATAGGCAAGGGATAGCCGCAGCGCTGCCGCTCGAGGGGAGAAATGTTGCCGGTGACCAGAGCTGCGGTGTCTAGGGATTTCAATTCCGGCAGCCAACGGCGAATGTACTCCGCTTCAGGATCAAACTTTTGCGCTTGGCTGGCTGGGTTAAAAATCCGCAGCGGTTTTGGATCCATACCACTGGAGGCACTCCATTGCCACCCGCCATTGTTGGCTGCCAAGTCACCATCAATCAGGTTTTGCATGAAGTACTGCTCACCCCACTGGGGATTGATGATCAAATCCTTGGTGAGGAAACTGGCTACAATCATGCGGCAGCGGTTGTGCATCCAGCCGGTTTCGTTGAGTTGACGCATTGCCGCATCCACAATCGGATAGCCTGTGCGGCCTTCACACCAAGCGGCAAAGTGTTCTGGGTTATTCACCCAAGGAAAAGTGGCAAAGCCCTCGCGGTGCGGACGCTCCGCCAAGTGAGGGAACCAGTAAAGGGCATGCTGATAAAACTCGCGCCAAGCCAATTCCTGTTGCCACGTGCGAATACTCATTTGTGCCTCTTCACTGCGGGCTGCGGCCATGGCGGCTTGACTCGCTGCCCAGACTTGGCGAATACCAATGACCCCGAACTTGAGGGCAGGACTGAGCAGAGAGGTTCCCGGCTGGGCGGGATAGTTGCGCTGCTCGCCATAGTCTTGAATGTGCTGGTTAATAAATGTCTCCAGTTGCGCTTGGGCAGCGGCTTCACCGGGAGCAAGGATGAGTTCTCCTGACCAAGGAAATCCCAAGTCCTTGGCGGTGGGGAGGGAAATCGCCCCTAGGCTTGCTGCCTTTGCCTGTTCGGTGTCGCTGAGGGGTTCAAGGTAGCTGGGGGCAGAAACAGGCGCTGGTTTAGGGAGGCTTGACCAGTTGCGCCAAAAAGGGGAATAGACGGTGTAGGGCTGTCCCTGTTTTGTTTGTACGGCCTCCGGGGGATGCAGGAGCTGATCCCAAGCCGTTTCCACGGCAATTCCCTTTTCTTTAAGGGCGGCAGCCACCGCGCGATCGCGATCGCGACCATAGGGTTCGACATCCTCATGCCAATGCACCGCCACCGCCCCTAGGCCACTGGCCACCTGGGGCAAGATTTGACGGGGATCACCACGGAAAATCAAAAAGCTCCCCCCTGCCCGCCGATAGGCCTCCTGCAAGGCCTGTAGGCACCCTACAAGGTAGGCAACTCGCACTGCTGCAATATCTGCAGCGCTGAGAATCGCGGGATCAAAACAGAAAACACCGACCACTTTTGAGGTGTGAGCGTAGGCAGCCGCCAATCCCACACTGTCCCTCAGGCGCAGATCGCGACGATGCCAAAAGAGGCGGAGGCTCATTGCCCTTCCATCCCAGGTGCACTAGAAAATGGCACCACTACATTCGTTCGCTGCCGTCTTAACTGGCGGCAGTTCATTGTCGGGACTAATTTTCTAAAATTCCCCATAGCTCATTTTTTCTTAGAGGCGGTTAATCAGGCAAGTGCAATAGCGATGCCTGCGGAGGATAGGTCGCCGCCGGCGTTTCTTGAGCCAAAATGGGCAACCCCAGCCATCCAAGACTGCTGCTGCTCAGAGGGCTTACCAAGAGTTTAGATAATCTCATTGGGGTAATCCCTGATCCGATTTTGGCAAACCGCTTCCTGCGCTTCCAAACTTTTGTTGAGCAGTCCATGAGGTCATAGACAACCATGCCACGTTTATTTATACTTATCTTCTACCGTTTTGTGTGTCCAGTTATCGGCAAAGGAGGCTCTCATTTCTGAACCACTTGCCCTGACCCAAAGCCTAAGGGGTACCCGCGAGATTCGCGAGAACTATCAAGTGTTTCGCCTGACGGGTCTCATTGATGCGTTTTCTGAGTCGGCCTTTCGCAAGGTCATTAGCAAGTGTTTTGACGATGGGCCTGCCAACGTCATCTTGGATCTTTCAAAAATTGAATTTATTGACAGCTCTGGCCTCGGCATTTTGGTACAACTGGCCAAAAAAGCCCAAGAGCATCAGGGTCAACTGCAAATTGTCACCAACCCCCGTGTTACTCAAACTGTCAAACTGGTTCGTTTAGAAAACTTTTTATCCCTTCAGCCGGATCTGGCGACAGCGATCGCCCAAATTACAGGGAAACCCCATTCTTAAACACTTCAGCTCTGCGCATGGTACAACCAAGGGGGGTGCCTTTGTTAAAACGTCATGTTTGACTCTGCGGAACTATTGCCCCTTGTCCCCCCCAAAATTCCCGCCCATCAACTGCCGCCGGCAGCCTTGGCCTACTTTGGTGACGCCGTTTATGAACTCTTTATTCGCTGGCTTTTTTTAAGCCCGCCCCAACGCATCAATACCTACCACCGCCAAGTGGTGGCGCATGTGCGAGCCGAAAGTCAAGCCCGCTATATGGACTTCCTTTGGGAGCATTGCAGCGAAACAGAACGCTCAATTTTTCGCCAGGGTCGCAATGCGGCTGCCGATGGCCCGAAGCGAGTTGCCGCAAAAATTTACCGCCAAGCCACCGGCTTTGAAGCCCTACTGGGATACCTGTACCTCACCAATCCGCAACGCCTACGGGAGATTTTTCAACTCCTGGAGGGATACATTCGTAGCGAAGCCAACAGCAATATAGAGGATAGGAGCATCACGTAATGAATGTCACCCCTGCGTGATAGGATGCTTAGTGGCCAGTTCAAGGCATCCTCGGATGCTCCCTATTCTGCTGTGACCGTTCCCGATTCTGCTTCAGCACCCCCTGCTCCATCAACCGTTGCCCATTCCCCCACCAAGGGCGGCTCGATGGTGGAGTTTTACCAACTCTGTCGCGAATTATTCACGACGAGCCTAGTGCTGACGGCGATCGCCTTTGGAGCGGTCTGGCTCATTTACGGCCTTAACACAGCATTGAATTACCTTTTGGGGGCAGGGGCAAGCCTCATTTATCTGCGGCTCCTGGCCCGCAGTGTGGAGCGCCTAGGAAATGGCCATAAAAAACTAGTAAAAACACAGCTCCTTGTCGTTGTGGTTGTGATTATTTTGGCAGCCCGTTGGCAAGAGCTGCATATCATTCCGGTGTTCTTGGGGTTCTTAACCTACAAAGCGGCCATTCTGGTCTATATGTTTCGTACGGTTTTGCCGTCCCCTTAACACTGGCTCACTGTAGTGCTTAGACAACCGAGCGCGGAGGCATGATGCCTTTGATACACTTGTGGACAGCTCTTCCCTTTGCCAAGCTAGAGGTAGGGCACCATTTTTACTGGCACATTGGCAACTTGAGAGTTCACGGTCAAGTGTTCATCACCACTTGGTTCGTAATGGCCATCTTAATTGCGGCGGCCTTTGCCGCCTCGCGAAGGATTGAACGGGTGCCCAGTGGTATTCAAAACCTAATGGAGTACGCACTGGAATTCATCCGCGACTTGACCAAGAGCCAAATGGGTGAGCACGAATACCGAGCTTGGGTTCCCTTTGTGGGGACACTGTTCCTGTTCATTTTTGTTTGTAACTGGTCAGGGGCATTGGTACCGTGGAAACTCATTGAACTGCCAGAAGGGGAGCTGGCAGCACCCACCAATGACATCAATACCACTGTAGCCTTGGCCTTGCTGGTCTCCTTGGCCTATTTCTATGCCGGGTTACGCAAGCGGGGGCTAAAGTATTTCACCAAGTACATTGAGCCAACGCCTGTATTGCTTCCCATCGCCATCCTGGAGGATTTCACAAAACCTCTTTCCCTGAGCTTCCGTCTTTTTGGCAACATCTTGGCGGATGAATTGGTGGTGGGGGTTTTGGTGTTGCTGGTGCCCTTGTTTGTGCCCTTGCCCGTGATGGCCTTGGGACTTTTTACCAGCGCCATTCAGGCCCTTGTGTTTGCCACCCTCGCAGCCACCTATATCGGGGAGGCCATGGAGGGGCATGGCGGCGAGCACGAAGAGGCTCACTCCTAAAAGGGGTACATCCCCTGCTATTGTTATCTCTGGAAATTTTTTTTCGTCCTACTATGTCTCGAGGAAATCAACTATGGATCCGTTAGTCGCTTCTGCTTCTGTTTTGGCTGCTGCTCTGGCCGTTGGCTTGGCTTCTCTAGGACCCGGCCTTGCCCAAGGGAATGCTTCTGGTCAAGCTCTAGAAGGGATTGCGCGGCAACCGGAAGCGGAAGGTAAAATTCGCGGTACCCTGCTGCTGACCCTTGCATTCATGGAGTCCCTGACCATCTATGGTCTGGTGATTGCACTGGTGCTCCTGTTTGCCAACCCCTTTGCATCCTAATTAACCCCAGTGGGGGAGGCTTGGATGAGCTTTCCCCCGATCCCCCATTCTGGAGAGGCTGATGTTTGATTTTGATGCCACCCTACCCCTGATGGCTGTGCAATTCCTAATCTTGACCCTCATTCTGAATGCATTGCTGTACAAGCCCTTGGGTCAGGCATTGGACAATCGGGATGAGTATATCCGAACCAATTTGCAGCAAGCTAAGGAGCGGTTGCAACAGGCCACTGAACTGGCTCAGCAGTATGAGCAGGAATTGGCCAGTACCCGTCGCCAAGCCCAAGCCCTGATTGAAGAGGCCAGAGCCGAGGCACAAAAAATTGCCACCGCCGAAATTGCCGAAGCACAGCAGGCCGTGCAGGCAGAATTACTCAAGATTCAAGCAGAGATCGATCAGGAAAAACAGGCGACACTGCAGGCGCTTGAGGGTCAAGTTGCCAGCTTGAGTGAACAGTTATTAGCAAAATTACTGGCCTAGGAGTGTGGGTCATGGACGCAGGATTTCTATTGGCAATGGAAGAGATGGGGCACTTTGGTCTGAACACCAATTTGCTCGAAACCAATGTGATCAACCTTGCCATCCTGATTGGGGTATTGGTGTACTTTGGCCGGGGTGTCCTCGGTAAAACCTTGGGCGATCGCCAGCAACAGATTGCCGCTGCCCTTGCGGACGCCGAAGAACGCCAGAAAGAGGCGGCTGCCCGCCTTGCGGAAGCTCAGCAACAACTCGCTCAGGCCAAACAGGAAGCGCAACGCATCCGCGAAGATGCCCTTGCCCGTGCCAAGGCTGTAAAGGAAGAACTTATTGCCCAAGCCAAGCGCGAAATTGAGCGCCTGAAGGAAGCTGCTTCCCAAGATACAACTGCTGCCACCGAGCGGGCGATCGCTGAAATTCGCGAGCGGATTGCCGCTATGGCACTTGCAGAGGCCGAAAACCAACTCAAAGCGCGTTTGAGCCAAAATCCAGACCTTCAGCGCACCCTTGTTGATCGCAGTATTGCCCTACTAGGAGGCAAATGATGCAGACCACTGTCCGTGGTGAAGTTGTTGAACCCTATGCCGAGGCGCTGCTGTCGCTGGCGCAAGCCCACAACCTTATCGATCAGTTTCAGCAGGATACGCAGTTAATTCTGGAACTTTTGGCCAACTCCAGTGAACTGCAACAGTTTCTGGCAAATCCACTGATTAAGGCTGAGGCCAAAAAGAACGTGCTGCGGCAGTTGACCGTGGATAAGGTACACGGTTACTTCCTCAACTTCTTGATGTTGCTTGTGGATCGGCGGCGAATTAACTTTCTTGGCCCCATTTGCGAGCAGTATCGTGCCCTTGTGCGCAAGCTTCGCAATGTGGTCTTGGCGGAAGTGACCAGTGCTGTCGAACTCAACGCTGACCAACGCCGGGCAGTGGTGGAAAAGGTCAAAGCCATGACCGGTGCTGCCGATGTGGAGCTTGTCACTGCTTGCGATCCCGAACTGATTGGGGGCGTGGTGATTAAAGTGGGTTCCCAAATCTTTGATGCCAGCCTGCGGGGTCAACTCCGCCGCCTCAGTCTCACCTTGGCGCAATCCGCCTAACTTTGTAAACTGTTCAACCCTTGAGAGCGACTTCTATGGTAAGTATCCGACCCGACGAAATCAGTAGCATTATTCGCCAACAAATCGAGCAGTACGAACAGTCGATCAAAGTCGATAATGTCGGTACTGTCTTGCAGGTGGGCGATGGTATTGCCCGTGTCTATGGCCTCGACAAAGTGATGGCCTCAGAATTGGTGGAATTTGAAGACGGCACCGTGGGGATTGCCCTCAACCTCGAAGAAGATAACGTGGGTGTGGTGCTGATGGGCGACGGCCTGGGGATCGAGGAAGGCAGTACGGTGCGCGCCACCGGCAGAATTGCCTCTGTGCCGGTAGGGGAGGCAGTGATTGGCCGCGTAGTAGATGCCTTGGTGCGCCCCATTGATGGTAAAGGGGAGATCCACACCACGGCAACTCGCCTGATTGAATCCCCCGCCCCCGGCATTGTCCAGCGCAAATCGGTGTGTGAGCCATTGCAAACGGGGATTACGGCCATTGATGCCATGATTCCCATTGGGCGCGGGCAGCGGGAACTGATCATTGGCGATCGCCAGACGGGGAAAACCGCTGTTGCCGTTGACACGATTCTGAACCAAAAAGGCCAAGACGTGATTTGCGTCTATGTGGCCATTGGTCAAAAGGCCTCCAGTGTGGCTCAAGTGGTGAACGTGCTGCGGGAGCGGGGTGCCCTAGACTACACAATTGTGATTGCCGCCAACGCCAGTGATCCAGCCGCCTTGCAGTATCTTGCCCCCTACACCGGTGCCACCATTGCCGAGTACTTCATGTACCAAGGCAAGCACACCCTTGTTGTCTATGACGACCTCTCCAAACAGGCGCAAGCCTACCGCCAAATGTCGCTGCTCCTGCGGCGTCCCCCCGGTCGTGAAGCCTATCCAGGGGATGTGTTCTATCTCCACTCTCGCCTGCTGGAGCGTGCCGCCAAACTTAACGATGCGTTGGGGGGTGGCAGTATGACGGCCCTCCCGATTGTGGAAACCCAAGCCGGCGACGTGTCTGCTTACATTCCCACTAATGTTATCTCCATTACCGACGGTCAAATTTTCCTCTCCTCGGATCTCTTCAACGCCGGCTTGCGTCCTGCCATCAACGCGGGGATTTCCGTGTCACGGGTGGGGTCTGCTGCTCAAATCAAAGCCATGAAGCAGGTGGCGGGGAAACTGAAGCTGGAGCTGGCGCAATTTGACGAACTGCAAGCCTTTGCCCAGTTTGCCTCCGACTTGGATAAAGCCACCCAAAACCAACTGGCGCGGGGTCAACGGCTGCGGGAGATTCTCAAGCAGCCCCAATACTCGCCAATTCCCGTGGAATACCAAGTGGCCACCATTTACGCGGGGACCAACGGCTACCTGGACGATATTCCCGTTGAGGCAGTGGCCAAGTTTGTTGCCGGCCTGCGGGACTACCTGCACACAAGCAAGCCGGAATACGGCGAAATTATCCGTACCACCCAAAAACTGGATGAAAAAGCGGAAGCGCTCTTGAAAGAAGCGATCGCCGAATACAAAGCTGGCTTTACTGCCTAGGCGCGATCGCCTCGTATTGTCACTCTGAACCTGCCCTCCACCAAGGGTAGGTTTTTTTATAGGCAGCAGAGTCTTGAGTGTCAAAAATGATTGCAGTTTCCTAAGCTATCCCCCTGAGCCTTCCCTCTTCTCCTACACTGGGATTCTAGGGCAAGGTTTGACAAAGGAGAAAACAGTGCGTGTCGTCCTGATGGCGGGGGGGAGTGGTACTCGGCTGCGTCCCCTCACCTGTGATCTACCCAAGCCCATGGTGCCGGTGGTCAATCGCCCCATTGCCGAGCACATTCTCAATCTCCTGCGCCGCCATAGCCTTGATGATGTGGTAATGACGCTGCACTATCTCCCCGATGTGGTGCGGGACTATTTTGGCGATGGGAATGAGTTTGGCGTGCACCTGAGCTATGTCGTTGAGGAAGAGCAGCCCCTTGGCACGGCAGGTTCGGTGAAAAACATTGCCGCGTTGCTAACGGATCCCTTTCTGGTAGTCAGTGGCGATAGCATTACCGATGTGGATTTAACCGATGCCCTGCGTTTTCATCAGCAGCACGGCGCTCCGGTGACTCTTATTCTTACCCGTGTGCCTCAGCCCAAGGAGTTTGGCATTGTCTTTACCGATAGTGATGGGCGGGTACGGCGGTTTCTGGAAAAGCCCTCGGCAGGGGAAGTGTTTACGGATACGGTGAATACAGGCATCTACATCCTCAGCCCCACGGTCATGGATTACTTGAGTGGCGGCATGGAGCGAGATTTTTCCCGGGATCTGTTTCCGTTGCTGTTGCAGGCGGACGTGCCGATGTATGGCTACATTACAGACGCCTACTGGTGCGATGTTGGCAGTTTGCAAACCTATCAACAGGTGCAACAGGATGCCCTCTATGGCCGTGTCCACTTGGAGATTCAGGGGCACGAAATTCAGCCGCAAATATGGGTAGGGCACAACACCACCTTACCCCAGACGGTTCAGCTACAAGGGCCACTGGTCTTGGGAAATAACTGTCGCTTTGGTAAGGGAGCCACCCTTGGCGCAGGGACGGTTTTGGGGGATAACGTGATTGTTGGCAATGGCAGTTGCTTGCGCTCAGTGGTGGCATGGAGTGGTTGTTTTATTGGGGATGAGAGTGAACTGGAGCATTGCGTTTTGGCGCGCCATGTCCATGTGGATCGCCATGTAAGGCTGCATGAAGGGGTCGTTGTTGGCAGTCGCTGTGTGGTAGGTGAGGAAGCCAGCCTAAGTCGGGGGGTGCGGCTCTGGCCGGGAAAACGCATTGAAGCGGGCGCCATTGTGAATGAAAGCCTGATCTGGGGCACAACAGGGCAGCGCTATCTCTTTGGTCAGCGGGGTGTGGCCGGTGTGGCCAATGTGGACATTACCCCGGAATTTGCCGTGCGGCTGGCGGCAGCCTATGCCTCTACCCTAGAGCCGGGAACCAGTGTCATTGTCTCGCGGGATCAACGCAATGTATCGCGGATGGTGGCCTATGCCCTGATGTCGGGGCTGATGTCGGTAGGGATTCATGTCCTCAATTTAGAGGCGATCGCTCTGCCGATTGCCCGCTTTGCGGCACAAACCCTTTCGGCAAGTGGGGGCATTCATGTGCGTGCCCATCCTGATCGCGCCGATCACCTTTTAATTGAGTTTTTTGACCACAAGGGCATCAACTTGAGCAAAGCCAAAGAGCGGCAAATTGAGACCGCCTTCTTCCGTGAAGAGATTCGCCGTGCCCTGCTTGTGGACATTGGTGTCATGACCCATCCCAACACCTGTGTGGCTGCCTATGCCCAAGGCTTTGAAAAGTGGCTAAATACGCAGCTTTTTTGTGGGAATTCGGCCAAAATTGTCATTGACTACGCCTATGCCGTCTCCGGCGTGGTCTTGCCCCAGATTCTCAGTAAATTCGGCTGTGATGCTGTTGTACTCAATGCCACCCTGCATCCAACTCCTCTAAATATTCTTGAACGACAGCGGCTGCTGCGGGAACTGGGACAGGTGGTGACCGCCCTTTCCGCCAGTTTAGGAGTCCAAGTCTCAGCCAATGGCGAACGCTTGACATTGGTGGACAATGCCGGTCAAGTGTTTAGCGATCAGGAACTCACGGCTTTGATGACCTACTTAATGCTTTTGACCCAACCGGGGGGGACGGTGGTGGTGCCAGTCACCACCTCTAGTGCTGTGGAGGCGATCGCCCGCCAGCAGGGCGGACAGATTATTCGCAGTCGTACTAACCCCACCGATCTCATGGAAGCCTGTCAACACCACAGTGGCGTTGTTCTCGGCGGTTGTGCAGAAACGGGTTTTATCTTTCCGCAACTGCATCCGGGGTTTGACGCCATGTTTACAATTGCCACCCTGATGGAACTGCTGGCACTGATTGGCAAACCCCTTACCGTAATCCGCCAAGAATTGCCCCACGTCCACCACTATCACCGCCCGATTCGCTGCCCTTGGATTGCCAAAGGGTCACTGATGCGTCACCTAGTGGAAACCCACCCCCGTAACCATTTAAGTCTCATTGACGGCGTCAAAATTGGTGAACCCGATACGGATCACTGGGTACTGATTCTGCCCGATGCCAGTGAGCCATTGATCCATCTGTATGTCAACAGTCCCGATGCCAAGTGGGCTGAGCAAATGCTCCAGCACTACAGTCGGCGCATTGAAGAGTTTGCCCGTTTGGAACCCCTCTCAGATGCCACAATAAAGATGTAAGCAAAATCCCGTAGAATCAAAGAAAATTTTTCGTACATTAGGCACAATGGTGGTTTTGAAAACGGAGAAAACTCAAGGGGACTGGAGTGATAAATTGCGGGGAATTGCCCGTTGGTGGTCAGAATTCAAGATTCAAACCCGCCTCATGGCCACAGCAACCCTAGTGGTCTCCATCATCATGAGTGGCCTCACCTTTTGGGCAGTGAACACCATTCAAACCAATGCCCACCTTAATGACACCCGCTATGGCCGCGATTTAGGGTTACTCCTAGCCGCTGATGTGGCGCCCCTTGTGGCTAAGGGGGATACCGCTGCCGTCGCTGAATTTTCCCGTAAATTCTATGAACGCAGTGCCAGTATTCGCTACATCCTTTTCGCCGATCCCGAAGGCGAAATTTACTATGGCCTGCCCTACTCTGCTCCCCCAGTGGAAAGCGCCCTGACATTGCGCCGCCGTATTCAACTGCCGGAGACCTACCGTGCCAGCCAAGAACCCCTAGTGCGCCAGCACCGAACCCCCAATGGCCTGGTTGCCGATGTCTTTGTCCCTCTGACCTTCAATGGCGAAAACCTAGGTGTCGTTGCGCTTGGGATTAACCCGAACCAAACATTTATTACCTCCGCTAATCTCACGCGGGATTTAACGATCGCCGTTTTTGTTTCCCTCTGGATCATGGTGATTTTGGGGGGCGTCTTCAATGCCCTCACCATTACCCAACCGATTAAAGAATTGGTGCAGGGGGTAAAAAACATTGCCGCAGGGAATTTCAAGCAACGTATTAACCTGCCCTTTGGCGGTGAACTGGGGGAGTTGATCAGCAGCTTTAATGACATGGCTGAACGCCTCGCCTCCTACGAAGCCCAAAACATTGAGGAACTCCAAGCTGAGAAAGCCAAACTGGATACCTTGGTGTCCACCATTGCCGATGGGGCGATTTTGCTGGATACCGACATGCGGATTATTCTGGTCAATCCCACGGCTCAGCGTCTCTTTAATTGGGAGGGGATGAACGTCATTGGTCAAAATGCCCTCAACTGCTTTCCGGCGCCTGTGTGCGAAAAACTCGCCTGCCCACTTTACAAGGCGTCTCGTGGAGAGTCAGAAGGGGGAGAATTTCGGGTGACGCTGCAAGAACCCAGCTCGCGATCGGTGCGGATACTGCTGACAACGGTCATGGATGTGCAGCGGGAAAAACCCAAAGGTATTGCGATTACAATTCAGGACATTACCCGTGAGGTGGAACTCAACGAAGCCAAAGCGCAACTGATTAGCAATGTCTCCCACGAGTTGCGCACGCCGCTATTCAACATCAAGTCCATCATTGAAACAATTCAAGAGTATGGCAGTAGTTTGAGTGAGAAAGAACAACAGGAATTTCTAGAAACCGCGAACCACGAAACCGATCGCCTGACTCGTCTTGTCAACGATTTCCTCGATATTTCCCGCCTTGAATCGGGTCGCCCCTATCAATTTGGCTCCGTCCAGATGGCGCAGGTGATTGATCAGATTATGCGCACCTACCAACTCAATGCTGCCAACAAGTCCATTACCCTCACTGCTGAAGTGGAAAACCCGCTGCCACCGGTTTGGGGTAACTACGATCTGCTAGTGGGTGCGCTCACCAACTTGGTGGGCAATGCCTTGAAGTTTACGCCCGAAAACGGGCGGGTGACAATTCGTGCCTATGTCTGGCATCCCCCCAGCGATCCAGAGCAGGAACGGGTGCGCATTGAAGTGGCCGACACGGGTATGGGCATTGCCCCAGAGGATCAACCCCGCGTTTTTGAACGATTTTTCCGCGTTGAGAATCGCGTACATACCCTAGAGGGGACAGGGCTGGGGTTAGCCATCGTTCAAGATATTATCCACAAGCACAACACACAAATTCATTTAATTAGCGAATTGGGGGTCGGCAGTACCTTTTGGTTTGATCTAGCGATTGATGAGTCCGCCCTCGTTGATACCCCTGATGGCGCCACCCCCCACTTAAAGCATGCTCAGAGTTGGCATTGATGGGGCATCATCCCGCCTTGCCAACAACCGTAAATAATCCGCTAGAATTTGAAGGCAAGAATTCCTCGCTCCTCACGCCAAATGATCCCTTGGGCTTAGCCCTTAAGAAAGAAAGTACAGGTTTTGGTATTGATTTTGCTGCTCTATCTAAAACCAAACTAAAACCAAATAATTAAACATTGGGGTTGAGGACGTGAAAAGAAATTTATTTACACCCGTTGCTATTCTCTCTATTCTCAGCAGTACAGGGGCAACGTTACCTGTTGTAGCCATGCCGATCACTACCCTCACCCAACAGGATATTCAGCCCCCCCTACCAGAGCTACCCCCCCTACCACCCACCCCACCCCCAGTCCTTGAACCGCTCCCCTCACCGCCTAGCCCGCCCTCCGAGTTGGAAGGTGTTTTAATACCCGTAAAAAAAATTGTTGTTGAAGGCAGCACCATCTTTAACGCAGCGGAATTTGATCCGATTATCAAGCCCCTTGAAGGGCGGCAGGTGACACTTGCAGAGTTACAGGGGGTCGCCGATGCGATTACAAAACTCTATCTAGAGGGGGGCTATTTAACCTCTCGCGCCGTTTTAGGTGAGCAGGTGGCACGGGATGGGGTGATCACGATTCAAGTGCTTGAAGGCCGCCTAGAGGACATTCGTATTGAAGGTAACAAAGGGATTATTCAGCGCTATATCCGCAGTCGTATTGCCCGCGGCGTGGGGATACCCCTCAACTCTAATCGTTTAGAAGAACAGCTACGGCTGTTGCGAACAGATCCCCTCTTTGCCAATCTTTCTGCAAGTCTGCGACCCGGCAGTACACCCCAAGACAGTATTTTGGTGGTACGGGTGGTACCTGCCCGCTGGTTTAAGGCTGCCTTTGGTCTGGATAATACCACGCCAGCGGCGATCGCCCCGGCTCGAGCTACGGCCTTTTTGGGATACAACAACCTCAGTGGTCGCGGCGATAGTGTCTATGGCTCCTACGCCATCGGGAATAACCTAGGCACGTTTGATTGGGGAGCGTCCAACACAGTGGAGTTTGGCTACAGCCTGCCCCTCAATGCTATGAATGGCACACTCACCATTCGTACTGTGCAAGCAGACAGCGAAATTACCCGCCCCCCCGCTGTTGCCGCCTTGAATATTCGCAGTGAGTCTTCTATTTATCAAGCCAGCTTTCGCCAACCGGTGATGCGTAATATCCGTGAGGAGCTGGCCTTTGGCATTGGCTTACTGGTGCAGTCAACGCAGACCTTTGTTTTGGGAGTGCCAGCCCGCATTTCCATTGGTTCTGACCCGTCGGGCTATAGTGCCACCCGTGTCCTTGAACTGAGCCAAGAATATATCCGCCGTGATCCCCAGGGGGCATGGGTCTTTCGTTCGCAGTTTAACCTTGGCCTGCCCATCTTTGGCGCCACAGAAAACCCTAGTCCTATACCCGATGGTACCTTCTTTAGCTGGCTGGGACAGGGGCAGCGGCTGCAACGCCTCTGGGCAGATAACTTCTTGATTTTGCGCACCGATGTCCAACTCAGTCCCAATAGCCTGCTCCCTTTCCACCAATTTGTGATTGGGGGGCCTCTATCGGTGCGGGGTTACTCGACCAATGCCCTTTCTGGGGATAATGGCCTGCGGTTCTCTGGAGAAGCCCGTTTTTCCGTGCTGCGCACCGCGAATCGTCGGCCGCTTATTTCCATAGGGCCGCTGTTTGATCTGGGGGTCGTCTGGAACAATAGCCGCAATCCTGCAGGTGCCGTGCCCAATAATGTGATTGCCGGTCTGGGGATGGGATTATTGGTGCAACCAACCCCGAACCTTGACATTCAGTTCCAGTACGCGGTGCCGTTGATTGATCTGCCCGGTCAAACCCGTAGTTTACAGTCCGATGGCATTTACTTTACGTTGACCGTGCGTCCCTAGGGGTATCTAAGGCTGTGCGGAGTGACCGACAAAACTCGGCAACAGCGGCGACCCCCTGCTCTGGCTCTGCCAGACGTTTGACAAAGGCACTGCCGACAATGGCAGCATCGGCGCCCCAATCGCGCACTTGGCGGGCATGCTCAGGACTGGCAATGCCAAAGCCAACACCAATGGGCTTGGGGGTGATCTGCCGTAGGGTGTGCAACAGTTCCTGAACGCGACCGGCCATTTCTCGGCGCATGCCCGTGACGCCGGTGGTGCTGACAAGGTAAATAAATCCTTGGGAAGCGGTGGCGATCGCCCGCATTCGATCCGGTGACGTTGTCGGAGCAATCAGCAGCGTCAGTTCCAAGCCTAAGTTTACTGTTTCTGCGAGAACCGGTTCAGCTTCCTCAAGGGGCAAATCGGGAATCACTAAGCCCTTGATCCCGGCTTGGGCCGCTGCTTTGAGAAACGCAGAGACTCCTCGATGATAAATGGGATTGTAGTAGGTAAAGAGAATTAGTGGTGCCCTCAGTTGGCGGTGCAAGTCCGTTGTCAGTTCTAAGACCGCCTCAAGGCGAGTTCCCCGTTGCAGGGCACGGGTGGCAGCTGCCTGAATTACTGGACCATCGGCTAAAGGATCCGAATAGGGCATCCCCAGTTCAATCACATCTGCTCCATGGGCATCTAGGGCTTTGAGGGCAGCAACTGTGGTCTCTAAATCGGGGTCTCCAGCAGTCAAAAAGGGAATTAAGGCGCAGCGTTGGCGGGCACGACATTGCTCAAAGCACTCAGAAATGGCAGACACAGTCACAGGCAGTTGCTCTAAAAGATGCATAATAATTGTGCCAGATTAGATACAGCCCTTTTCTAAAATAGGGGATACATAGCGGGGAGACACGCTTCTTTGTGCGGTGGCTATTGGAAGCTTTTGCCATCTTTCTGGGCTGTACTCTTCCTATAGCGGTAGTGGCAGGTGCCAGTGAGGGTCATCTAAGCGTGAGTTGGTGGCGTTTTCTTCCCTTTGGCGATCGCGAGCTGCGGCAGTGGTCACTGGAGGCGCGATTGCTCCACTGGCTAACCCTTCTCTGGATTGCCCTAGGTTTAGTGGTGCTTTTTTCCGCCAGTTTTCCCGTGGGTTTGGCCGAAACAGGGGATGGACTCTACTACTTTACACGTCAACTGCTGTGGCTTGCCCTAGGCTGGGTGGGGTTTCAACTATTTCTGCGGCTACCTTTGGGGCGATCGCTACAGTTGGCCATTCCGAGTTTCTTTTTGTTTCTGTTGCTGATCTGGGCAACGCGACTGCCGGGGGTCGGGACAACTGTGATGGGCGCCACCCGCTGGATTAGTCTTGGCTCCTTTCAACTCCAACCCTCGGAAATGATAAAGCCTTTTTTAGTCCTACAAGCAGCTTGGGTGTTTAGTTCTTGGCGGCGGCTCCATTTGAAGGCACGCTGTTTTTGGCTCGCTGCCTTTGCCTTGACACTGCTGGGGATTTTAATTCAACCGAACCTGAGTACCACGGCGCTCTGTGGCATTACGTTATGGCTGATGGCTCTTGGGGCGGGTTTACCCTTGGCGCCACTGCTATTGACCGCCACGAGTGGCTTGGGCTTGGCAGTCCTCAGCATCAGCATTAATGAGTATCAACGACGGCGGGTCATGTCCTTCCTCAACCCTTGGGCCGATGCGATGGGGGATGGCTATCAACTAGTGCAGAGTCTCTTGGCTGTTGCTTCAGGGGGCGTTTTTGGGGCGGGCTATGGCTTTTCACAGCAAAAGCTTTCCTACTTGCCCATCCAGCACACAGATTTTATTTTTGCGGTCTATGCCGAGGAAATGGGGCTATTGGGATGTCTGTTGCTCTTGGCGCTGTTGGGGGCCTATGGTTGGCTGGGAATGCGGGTGGTGAATCAGGCGCGGCATCCCCTGATCCAGCTCACTGCCCTAGGAGCGACTGTGATTATGCTCCTGCAAGCCCTCATTAATATAGGCGTCGCCATTGGCATCCTACCAACCACAGGATTGCCTTTCCCTCTCTTTAGCTACGGCGGCAGCTCAATGATGGCCAGTCTGGCGATCGCTGGCCTGTTGATTCGCTGTGCCCGCGAAGCGCAGCAAGCGGAAATTATTCACTTCGCGGCAGTCACAGGTACAACTCGGCTGTCCCGCTTCCAGGGCAAGCGTCCCCACACTGCTTCTGTGGTTTCTTTGCGGCCTAAACGCCTCAAGCGCTCTTCCTCACGCCAGCCTTAGACATACACCGGGCGACCGTCTTGGCGCCAGACCGCAATCACCGCAGGCCGTGGTATCACCACACTGTCGCCATAGGGCCAGCGGGTGGGGAGATCTGCTGTGGATTTAGCTCCTTCGCCAGGGTGCTGGATGGCGCAGAAGAAGGTGCGGTTGTCGGGAGTGAACTCTGGTCCACAGACCTCACAGCCGGGAACCCCCGAAAGAAACATCTTGAATTCACGGCGGAAGGGATTGAGGACATAGACGCCGTCGTTCTTTTCGAGGCGGCTTGGGCTAGGGTTGCCATCGGTTGCAATCCAGACATTGCCCCGCATATCAAAGGCAAAGTTATCGGGCGCTGAGATGGCCGGCACGGTTTTGTCCACCGCTTGACCATAGAGTAGGAGTTGCCGATTGGAGGCGGCTGCTCCCGGTTCACCGCAAAGCAGCGGAATCTGCCATTGGAAGCGCAGCGCAGTGGGGTTGCCGCCGGCTTCTGCCATTTCCAGCACATGGCCCATGACATTCTCGGTGCGGGGGTTGGCGCGATCGCCGGCTGTGCGCCGCTCATTATAGGTCAGGGCTACCCAGATAGTTTTGGTGATTGGGTTCCACTCCACATCTTCAGGGCGATCCATTTTGGTTGCCCCTAGGGCATCGGCAGCACCGCGGCTATTAATCAAGCACAGACCGGGATCCGCTTGGAAGACATCGGGTAATGCCGGGTTAGGGATGATTTGCGTTCCTTGAATAGAGGCAATTTCCAGCCACTCCCCGCCCAGGTTCTCATTAAAGCGGGCAACATAGAGAGTGCCCTCATCTAGCAGTCCCCAGTTGGCTTCCCGTTGACGGGGGTTGTACTTGCCTTTGGTGATGAATTTATAGATGTACTCAAAGCGGGTGTCATCTCCCATATAGACGACCACACGGCCATCGGGGGCAACCACCGTTGTTGCGGCTTCATGGCGGAACCGACCCAAGGCAGTGCGCTTCACCGCTGGACGATTGGGATTGAGGGGATCAAGCTCTACGACCCAGCCAAAGCGAAAGGCCTCATTGGGTTCTTTTTCAATGTTGAAGCGACTTTCGTAGAGATAGAACCCATAGCGGTCAGCGCGATCGCTGGGAATCCCATAGCGCTTGTGAAGTTCGCGCACTTGGCCGCTCAGTTTTGCCTCACTGCCCCCAAAATAACCGTGAAAATTCTCCTCGCAGGTGAGCACTGTTCCCCAAGGTGTCTTGCCAGCAGCGCAGTTGTTGAGGGTGCCATAGACCAGTTTTCCCCGTGGATCGTATTTGGTGCACATTAAAGGATGTCCCTGCAGGGGGCCGCCAATTTCGCAGGGGGTGGAGCCAGTAATGCGGCGGTTATAGGAAGAACCCTTGACATAGCGCCACCCTCCCCGGCTCTGGGGCCGAATTTCCACCAGCGATACACCGTGGGCTTCCCGCTGCAGGGCTGCTTGCCACTGATTGGGGCGCTTTTCAAAGCCGCCGAACATTAATTCTGGATTGGTGTACTCATGGTTGACCACCAACAGACGACGACCTTGGGGAGCCTCAACATAACCAACAAAGTCGCAGTTGTAGCCAAAGCAGCGCTTTTGCCGCTCCACTTCTACTGCGGTAACGGTCTCGTGCAGGCGGTTCCAGTCGAGGTTGGCGCCATTATCCAAGGCATCCCCCCAGCGAATCACTATTCCCTGGTTAAATCCTGCGGGCAAAGTAACTTTGTCATCTTTGTTAGGATAGATACTGGGAAAACTCAAGCTAGAGGAAGAAAAGGAAGTAGCAGCACGGGTCTCCACTTGGCTTAGAGCCAAACCTGCTGCCCCCCAAAGGGCGGTTTTGAGAAAATCTCGTCGCCGCAGGGTGCACTGTAAAATATCGCCAAAATACTCTGCCATTGTCAATCTATCGCCCTGGGTGTGTGACTTTTCAGTTGCTAAGTTAGCGAAGCAACGTTAACTTCAGTTAAAGAAGACCACAGGCGGCGGTTAACAGTTGTTGGGTGTAGGGGTGACGGGGGTGAGCAAAGAGTTCAGCAGTGGGAGCCACCTCCACAATCTTGCCTGCAAACATCACGGCAATGCGATCGCAAAAACTGCGGGCCACCGCCAGATCATGGGTAATAAAAAGATATGTGAGTTGTAACTGTTCTTTTAACTGCTGCATCAGCGCCAATACCTGCCGTTGGATATGGGCGTCGAGCATACTCACCGGTTCATCGCAAATGACCACCTGAGGATGGGTGATGAGGGCGCGGGCGATCGCCACCCGTTGGCGCTGTCCCCCCGACAGGGCATGGGGATAGCGGTGCACGTATGCTTCGGGGGGGGTTAATTCCACCTGTGCTAACATCTCGCGTACCCGTTCTTGGGCAGCCTCTTTTGCCAGCAGGCGATGAATCAGCAGGGGCTCCAGCAAATTTTGCCCCACGGTCATTTTAGGATTGAGGCAGGCATGGGGATCTTGGAAAATCATTTGTAAGTCACGGCGGACACTCCGCAATTGTGCCGCCGGCAATTGGCCTAAATTGCGACCTAAAAAGACCACTTCACCGGCACTGGCGGGAATGAGTTGCAAAATCAAGCGGGAAAGGGTACTCTTGCCACAGCCGGATTCCCCCACAAGGCCAAGGGTTTCTCCCCGTCGCAATGTCAAATTGACCCCATCTACCGCTCGAATTGTGATTTGCGGTTGTAGCCATGCTCCAAAGCGATAGTGCCGCTGTAAATTGTGAACTCGCAGCAGTTCCGGAGCAGCGTCCAATGGTGGCGGCTGTCGAGAGGTGAGTTGGCGAGCCGCGAGTAGGGATTGGGTATAGGGGTGTTGGGGCTGTTGCAGGACTTGGCGAGCCGCGCCCATTTCGACAATTTTGCCTTGGTGCATCACCGCAAGGCGATCGCAATATTTGGCCATTAGGGCCAGATCGTGGGAAATGAGTAACAGTCCCCGTTGCTCTTCCTGACACAGGCGCGTGAGTTCATCGAGAATTTCCGCCGCGACGGTCACATCTAGGGCTGTGGTCGGTTCATCGGCAATGATCAGGGGAGGATTCAATAGCAACGCTAGGGCGATCGCCACCCGTTGGCGCATCCCGCCACTAAACTGATGGGGGTACTGATGGAGGCGATTGGCAGGAATTTTCAGCCGATCTAGCACCTCAACAATCCGCTGCCGCCGCTGGAAGCGACTCAAAGCAGATCCATGGCTCCGCAATAGCTCATCGCAGTGATCGTAGATGCTCATGAGGGGATTGAGGCGGGTCAGCGGATCTTGAAAGACTAAGCCAATTTGCTCGCCCCGCAGCCGCTGCAATTGAGAAGTAGTCAGCCCCAAAAGGGATTGCCCTTGCATTGTGATCTCCCCAGTGACCTGTGACCCCGGCGGTAACAACTGCAAAATGGCCTTCCCAAGCGTGGATTTGCCACAACCTGACTCCCCCACTAAGCCAAACCGCTCTCCGGCGGCCACGCAAAAAGAAACACCATCCACCACGAATGTTGCAGCAGATGATGTCTCCGTTGGGGGGTAGGCGACCCGCAGTTCCCTGAGTTCTAAAAGAGTCGCCATGGGTGTGTTGATCCTAGGCAGGTTCGATACGGGCGTAAAAGACCCCTTGAATTTTCACTTCGTGGGGTTCGTGCGCTCCCATATCATCATCGGAGAGTTGCTTACTTTCAAAGGTACCGGCAATTTCCCCCGTGCGACCATCCACCTTCGCCACATTCAGAGCAATTTCACCCTTGGTAAGCGAGAAGCGTTTCACATTGGCGCGCGCCAGTTGTTCCTCTTTGCCCTGGGGAAGGGCGATCGCTGAATCATAACCAGAGGCCAAGCCTCGACCTTTAGGATCCAAGAAGTTGGCAGTGCGGTAGGAGGGAACGTTAAATTCCCCTTGGAAGTCGGTTGACGTAGTGATACTCGTCATGTTGGGCTGAGTGGTTGCCACTAAGTTTTTCACCGTAAACAGCAGTGGGACGCGCTCGCCACCGGGCACTTGTACGGTCACGGGCTGGAAATCAATCCCATCCTCTTCCACAAACGTGAGGCTGCCATCGCTGTTGACCTTGAGTTCCCCTTGAATTTGATCCAAGGTTGTGGTTTCGCGGGTCACCAACTTTGTGGGAACAAATTCGGCCTCTTGGCGTTTGTTCTTCGGCTCTTCCTTGACTAAAAATGTCGTGGGCTGTAAGCAGAGTCGGGCAATGCGATAGGTTTGGGAGCTATCTATCGGATAGGCACCCCGCGCCGTATCATCAAGGGTGGGGCACTTGTTGGCCAGGCCCGTACCGACAATATCGTCATAGGTTAAAGTCTGTTTTGCGGCAAAGGCGGGGGTGCTCAAGGAAAGCATCCCTAAACATACCGCCAGCAGAGTCGCCACTAAAATGCGATATTTCATGGTTAACCTCAGAAGTCAAAACATCTCAAAGCAGTCAAAGTGCGGGACATATTCGCTGTATAAGAGTCCGGTGAAGGCAGCCATGCAACTACCTTATCAATCCATGATTATACGGAGGTTTGCGATCGCCTCAGAAAGCAAATTTTCGCAGATGTTTTAATTTCGCAACAGAAAAAACAACGGCCAATCTCTACTCAGGTTGTGCGGCAAAGTAAACTAGTGAAAGAGCAGGAGCAAGAGTGGATTCATGGATGACAGCGAGTTGTTTGCTGTTTTTGTTGCCGATCTCGAACAACGCAATGCCTGCCTGTTTGCGACCTCGCCAGCCGATTTTCCCCTGAGGCAACTATGTCAGATCCGTCCCGTGATACCAATATTGGCCAAGTTCTCATGAATCGGTATCAGCTCACAGAGCTGATTGGCAAAGGCTCGATGGGACGGGTTTATCGGGCGGAAGATATTCTCCTAGGGGGGGTTCCTGTTGCCGTTAAATTTCTCTCACAAACCCTGCTCAACGACCGCATGAAAACCCGCTTTGCCCAAGAAGCGCGCGCCGGTGCTCTCCTCGGCCAGAAGAGCATGCATGTGGTACGGGTACTGGACTACGGCATGAACAACGAGGAAATTCCCTTCTATGTCATGGAATTTTTGCAAGGGGAAAACCTCAGCGACTTGCTCTTAGAAGAACCCCTCCCTCTGAGCCGATTTCTGCGAATTGCACGGCATATCTGTCTTGGTCTTCAGGTTGCCCACGAAGGGATTGTCATCGAAGGTCAAAAATGTCCCATTATTCACCGTGACATTAAGCCCAGCAATGTCCTTGTGATTCAGGACAATACCCTGGGGGAACTCGCCAAGGTATTGGATTTCGGAATTGCCAAATTTTTGGGGGATGTCCCTGAAAAGGGTCAAACCTCTTCATTTATGGGCACCTTAGCCTACTGTTCGCCAGAGCAAATTGAAGGGCGGGAATTGGATCACCGCTCGGATATCTACAGTCTTGGCATCACCATGTATGAGCTACTCACAGGCAAGATGCCCATTCAGGCGGAAACCCACTCCATTGGCAGTTGGTTTAAGGCGCACCACTTCCAAAAGCCCGTCCCCTTTAGTGTTGCGAGCCCGGAGTTACGTCTTCCCCCTGCCCTTGAAGAACTGATTATGGCCTGTATGGCCAAATCCCCCGCCGATCGCCCTCAGAGCATGGCAGAAATTATTCAAGTGCTCACCGCCCTTGAAGAGCAGTTTGGCAGTGGTCGAGTAACCCAGCCAGGAATTGACCCAATTGGCACAATGACTTCCCAACTCCCCGCACACCCATCTCAACCCCCTGTTGCCCTGGCTACAGTTGAAGAGGTCTGCTGGCAGAGTGTCTGGCCTGCGGATAAACCAGTGGCCGAAATTGTCTTTCCAATGCCGCTGTATGCTCAACGGGAATCGGCAGCGTCACTGTGGGTGATGTTGCCGCGGGCAGAAATTGATCGGCGGATGCTCAATATTCGCTACAACCAGTTTCTCTTTACCACCAGTCCTCACCCAATGATCCTCTGGATTACGGCTATCTATGATCCCAAGCAAGGTCCGCGTTGGTTGCCCTGCTATCTCGATATGAAATTGCCGCGCAATCAAGAACTTTGTACTTTGTTGGCAGACACTGGCTACTATCCCCTGCTCTTTTTCCCGCTGGAGGATCCCCAACACTGCACCAATGTCCGCACGTTTGCGATCGCCCCCTTCCAACGGCAACTGCTACGGGATTGGTTGCAAACTAGCAAAAGCTTGCCCAGTTCTGCCCCAGCAACCGTTAGCCGCAACCTCCTCAAAGCAGAGTTTGAAAAATACAAGCCGCAAATCCTTGCCAAGTTAGAGAACGTGAAGATGGCCACAGTGATTGATTAGGGATACCGCGATCGCCCTCTAGGGCAGCGATAGAGAAAAATATATTAAGAGTTGTTGCGAAATTAGTAAAGAATTGTTACAGTGGGGATACAGGGTTCGATCAGGAGTCAAAACCATGGAAGATACAAAAACTATTAAAGCTGAAGATCGCAATGCATGGGTGTTTGGATTCACCCCCCAAGCTGAAATCTGGAACGGTCGCCTTGCCATGATTGGCTTTGTGGCAGCGCTACTCACGGAACTGATCACCAAACAAGGCGTGCTTCACTTCTGGGGTCTCCTCTAGACCTTAACTCTCTCCCAATTTTCAGCGGTCAAAGTGTCATTTTGAGGTCAGCGATGGCCTCTTTTTTTTGGCCAATTGACGGCTAGCAGAGGAGAAACCCGGCTCTTGTTGCAAGGAGAGAAGACCCTTAACAAGCATCAAAACCCCTATAGGAGAGGATTGCACTCCCTTTGGGTAAGAACAGGACTGGGTTGAATTATCTGCAATTGAGGAGAAGTGAATCTAGGAGTGATTGACACGGGGAATTCCAAGACTGTAGTTGCGCACGCGGCTGTTGAGGTTGTAGCCAATTTCCCCTTGCATCAGTAACGAACGAATAAAGTGCTCCAAATCCGAACCAATTCGCCGCAGATTGTATTCCGTCAAGTCCTCACCTGCGGCATTGGCCACTAATTCCTGAAACTTTGCTTCCACTTTCGCGAGGGCAGCTTCATTCCACTCCAACTCGTTATCGGGATCCACATTGAGCGTCAGCGTTTCCGTATCAGGATGAACTGCACCATCAACCACATGGCCGGCATAAATGTGAACATGGCGTGTTGTGGACTTCAGTAGCATAGCTGACCCAATGATGAGTGGACTATAGTTTGTTAACGCTTCTACTATACCAAGAATCTTTTCGCGGAAAGTTTAGAAAAACTCATGGCTTATCCTAGGAATCAGTAATGCAACTGAGCTGGCTTCTAGGCTGCCTCTGGGTAGGGATGACTGAAAATAAAATTGATTTGATGAACCCAACGCGACCCCGCATCCACCATCACTGAGCCAGTCCCATCATCAAAAATCAACTCATTAGCATTGTCTTCGGTAATATAGAATGGGCATTCCCAAGGCTGGGGCGATCGCCCATGTAAAAACTATGATAACCATGTTGAAATGCCATTACAGTTAGACAACAAAGAACAGGCTTGGGTTCAGCGTAAATTCAAGGTTGAGCAGAAGGGGAAGGCGTGGTTAACTTAGTTAAAGAGTTTGTAAGATTTGCCCCTATGCCTTTGATAACGTCACTTTTTCAACCTTTTCTTGCCGATGTTGCAGCAGAATCAGTGAACTCGGCGGAAGCGGGTCCATTGATCTTGGCGGCTGTTCTGCTGAGTCTGGTGGTAATTTACTTTGCCAGCAAAGTGGGCGGTGAAATTTGTGCCCGCATTAACTTTCCACCAGTGTTAGGCGAACTGGTAGGGGGTGTCGTTGTTGGTATTTCTGTCTTGCACTTGTTGGTGTTTTCTGAAGGGGGGGCAACTGAAACCTCCGCACTGACCACATTTATCCAGCAGACCGCCGGCATGGATGACACGCTGGCTACGGTGGTTGCGAATACCGCCAGTGAAGTGATTTCCGTCCTCTCGGAAATCGGTGTGATGATCCTGCTGTTTGAGATTGGCTTAGAGTCGGATTTAGAGGGCCTACTCAAGGTGGGATTCCAAGCTGCGCTGGTGGCAGTAGTGGGGGTGGCTGCTCCTTTTTTAGCAGGAACCCTTGGTCTGGTGATGCTGTTCCACGTGGACTTGGTGCCGGCAATTTTTGCAGGGGCAGCACTCACGGCAACCAGTATCGGCATCACTGCTAAAGTTCTTGCCGAGATTCAACGCCTGACTTCGCCGGAGGGGCAAATCATCATCGGCGCCGCAGTTCTCGATGATATTCTCGGCATTATTGTGCTGGCGGTGGTGGCGAGTCTAGCGAAAACCGGCACCGTCGAGATCAGGAATGTTATTTACCTAATCATTAGCTCTGTGGTCTTTTTGGTAGGGGCTGTGGTGGTGGGACGGTTGTTGAGTCCCTTCTTTTTGGGGATGGTAGATCGCCTGACGACGCGCGGTAACTTGCTGATTCCCTCCTTGATTTTTGCTTTTGTTCTGGGATACGTGGCAGTGATTCTGCAACTGGAAGCGATTCTCGGTGCTTTTACCGCCGGCTTAGTTTTAGGGGAAACAGAGAAGCGACGCGAGCTAGAGGAGCAGATTTTGCCCATTGCCGATATGTTGGTGCCGGTGTTCTTTGTCTGTGTTGGTGCACGCACGGATATTAGCGTTCTCAATCCTTTGGAACCGGCGAATCATGCGGGTCTGATTATTGCTTCGTTCCTTGTAGTTGTGGCCATTGTTGGTAAGGTGGTAACAGGGGCAACGGTCTTTGGTCAACCGGGCATTAACCGTTGGGCAATTGGCCTTGGTATGGTGCCTCGGGGTGAAGTAGGGTTGATTTTTGCGGCTGTGGGGTCTGCTAGCGGCGTGCTCTCGAAGGCTCTCGATGCCGGCATTATCGTCATGGTGATTGTGACCACGTTCGTTGCCCCGCCCCTGTTGCGTTTAGTCTTTAAGTCAGAGGCAGAGGCCGCAGAGGCGTTACCGACGTCAGATGTTGCAGTGGAGTCTCCTCGAGAAGGATAGGGATGGAGCCGATTACGGTCATTGGCGGTGGTTTAGCGGGTACAGAGGCAGCATGGCAAATTGCCCGTGCGGGTCTGCCGGTTATTTTGTATGAAATGCGTCCTCACCGACCCAGTCCAGCTCACCATACGGCGGAGTTGGCGGAGTTGGTGTGCAGTAATTCCTTTGGGGCCAAGGCAAGCGATCGCGCCACGGGGTTATTGCACCATGAATTGCGTGCCCTCAGCTCCTTAATTATTGCCACTGCCGATCGCCATCAAGTGCCCGCCGGGGGTGCCTTAGCGGTGGATCGCACCCAGTTTAGCCGTGAGCTGACCGAAACTCTCGAGCGCCATCCCCTTGTGACATTGCGGCGCGAAGAACTGCCCCGCCTGCCAGAAACTGGGGTTGTGGTGTTGGCCACTGGACCATTGACCAGTGAGGCTTTAAGTGCCGATCTCCAACGTTTTACAGGACTGGACTACCTGAGTTTTTTTGATGCCGCCAGCCCAATTGTGGTTGGGGAATCCATTAACCGCGAGGTGGCCTTTCTGGCCTCCCGTTACGACCGCGGGGAAGCGGCCTATCTCAACTGTCCCTTCACTGCCGAGGAATATCAGCGGTTTTGGCAGGCTCTCTGTGACGCCGAACAGACTCCTTTGAAAGACTTTGAGCGCAAGAGTGCCCAATTTTTTGAAGCCTGTTTACCCATTGAGGAGTTGGCACGGCGGGGAGTAGATACACTGCGCTTTGGCCCTTTGAAACCGGTGGGTCTGCGGGATCCGCGCACCGGTGAACGTCCCTATGCAGTGGCACAACTGCGCCAAGAGGATCGCCACGGTCAACTGTGGAATTTGGTGGGGTTTCAAACCAATCTGCGCTGGGGCGAACAGCAGCGGGTCTTTCGGATGATTCCGGGGCTAGAGCGGGCAGAGTTTGTGCGTATGGGAGTGATGCACCGCAATACATTCTTAAATGCGCCGAAGCTGTTGAATGCCACACTCCAGTTTCGCGATCGCCCCACCCTCTTGGCCGCGGGTCAAATTACGGGTACGGAGGGATACAGCGCTGCGGTGGCCGGCGGCTGGTTAGCGGGCACCAATGCCGCTCGCTTAGCGCGGGGACTGGCACCTTTGGTCTTGCCCCCAACCACGATGGCCGGCGCGTTGTTTCACTACATTAGTACGGCGGAGAGTAGCACCTTCCAGCCCATGCCCCCCAACTTTGGAATTTTACCCCCCCTGGAGCAAAAGGTTCGCCAAAAGGCCTTGCGCTATGCCGCCTATCGCGATCGCGCCCTTAGGGATTTAAGCACTTGGGCAACAGCGATGTCGCTGCCCCTACAGCCTCTAAAGTTAGATGAGTGCGCTCCTGCTGTCGTTGAAGCTGGAGCTTAAGATAGTCGCGGGGGAAGCTGGGCAGGCGATCGGGCCACTCGATAGCAACAATCCCTAGATCAACTTCTTCCCCCAGCCAGTAGCGTTCTGGCGCCAGCTCCGCCACCTCCCTAGGGGTAAGGCGATAGAGGTCTAGGTGATAGAGGGGGACGCGCCCTTCGGGATATTCCTGAATCAGCGTAAACGTGGGGCTTTGGATGACCTCAGTAATTCCCAGTCCTTCCCCTAAAGCCTGTACAAACGTCGTTTTTCCTGCCCCTAGCTCCCCCCACAGCAACAGAACTGTGCCCGCAGGTAACCATGTTCCCCACTGCCGCCCCAGGGCTTGCAGTTCCGCCAAGCTCAGATTGAGATTCGTCATTTAGGCTCGCACTGCTTCGAGGAGTCGCGAAAAGTAAAAGCGGGTTTTTGTCATCGCATTCCGCTCAATCCGCCAGCCCAAATCCTGCAAGATACCGCGAATCAATTCCTCACTGTGGAGATAGGCACGGGTGGTCTTGCTGGCACCGGGGAAGAATTCGCCAATCTTCTTCAGGAGCGTATATTTTGGTGTTTTGGGCGCAAAGCTGACAATCAGCCGCTCCATTGCTAGAGAACTCAAATGGGTTAGCATGCGCGCCATTTGGCTGTCGGGGTAGTGAATGAGCACATCGAGGCAGATGACAATGTGGTACTGCCCCCGCAGGGCTTCCAGATCGCTGACACTCAGGATCAGTTCATGGTGGCCATTCAGTTGAGCGGCGGCGCGATCGCGAGCTTCGGCCACCATTTTCTCGGAAATGTCACTGGCATAGACCCGTGCCCCCAGCTCGGCAAGGGGAATACTCAAGCTGCCAACCCCACAGCCGGCATCACAGATGAGTTTCCCCTTAAGGGAGCCATCGGCTTTCAGCCATGCCAAGACGGTATCAATCGTTTGTTGGTGTCCTAGGCGAATATCCGCCTGCACCTTGCTGACCGGATCTGTGCCATAGATGCGCCGCCAGCGATCGAACCCCGTGGTGTTGAAGTAGTTTTGAACAATTGCCTTTTCGTCAGCCGTAGATTGTGTCATAAGTTCTCGATGAATCGTGATTGCCCCAATTATTTTGGCATAGGGACTGTGGTTTGCAGTGCCAAGCGAGTACTCACTAACCCCAAAATCACGCCAATGACGATTAGGAAGAACCCCAAGCCCGCTGACCATTCAAGGGAGGCATTGCCGGCAAGGGCGCGAAAGCTGGTCTGTTGGGCTAACCACTGCTGAAGTTGTTGACCGCTTACCCAACCAACTATCCACGCCAGCAAACCGCCACCTCCCCCTAGACTAGCCGCTTGAAGGAAGAGGGGGGTGTAAATCCAAGTTTGGGTGGCGCCCACGAGGGTCATAATCTCAATTTCCGGTTGGCGCACAAGGATAATCAACCGCAAAATAGCGCTCACCAGAGCAACCACCGTTAAACTTAGTAGCAGCACCAACATCAACGTGACTCCCCGCACCACTCGCTGCACACTTTGCAGACCTGTGAGGGCGCGCTCAAGGTACTGCACCGACTCAATGCCTTCTTTTTGGGCAATTTGGTTAGCCAAGGGAGCCACCTGTTCGAGGCTTTGGGCACGAATTTTCACTTCGTCGCTAAGGGGATTGGTCTCAAAAAGGTCTAATTCCCCCTGCTTGCTTTTAAGGCCAAGATTGGCTTGCAATTCTGCCCAGGCGCGATCGCGATCAATCCAAGTGAAGTCTGCTACTCCTGGTAGGGCTGCCAGCTCCTCCCTCAGCTTTGCCACCTTAGCGGTGGGAAGATCGGGCGATACATAGGCGGTAATTTCCAGCCGATTGCCGAGGGACTCGACACTGGCGCTTAAAAGCTGTGAGACTTGCCAGCCCCAACCAAAAATGAAGAGCGTCACGGCCACAGCAATGACGGCTGCGCCATTGAGCCAACCACCGCGCCAGAGACTGCGGCGCACTTCCGGAATCAGAAAATCAAGGGTGGGGAAGGGACTCAAGTTTGCCATGGTGCAAATGGAGAATCCGATGTGAGACTAAGCGGGTCAAGGCCAAGTCATGGGTGGTAAAGAGAACCGTTAGCCCACGTTGGTGCAGGCGATGCAGTAGGGCGAGAATTTGTTGACTCGTTTGGGGGTCGAGGTTACCTGTGGGTTCATCCGCCAGTAATAGCTCAGGACCACCGACAAGGGCGCGGGCAATGCTCACTCGCTGTTGCTCTCCCCCCGATAGGGATTGGGGATAGGCACCAGCCTTGTGACTGAGACCCACCAGTTTGAGGGCGGTTTGCACCCGCTGTTGAATTTCTGCTTTTGGCAGACCGCGCACCAGCAGTGCAAAGGCAACATTTTCGGCAACTGAGCGATCGCCCAAGAGCTTAAAGTCCTGAAAAATCACCCCCATGCGCCGCCGCAACTGTGCCATCCGTCGCTCGTGCCGGGGATTGACTGCCTCACCAAACAGGCGAACTGTGCCTTGATCTGGTTGCAGTTGACCACAGAGCAGTTTTAAGAGGGTGGATTTACCCGATCCCGAAGACCCAGTGAGAAAGTAAAACTCTCCCCGTCGCAGTTGCAAACTAACGCGATGTAAGCAGGGCAACGGCCCACCAAAGGACTTTGTGACTTGGCACAGTTCCGCAATGATTACCCCCTCGGAGGTCGGTTCACCGGGGGTTACCACTGGAGTCACGGCTGTCATCGGGATGAGAAACGCTGTCGCCCGTACAAACGACTCAGGAGCGCCTTCCATGCAAATTGGGGCAAAGCCAGCATCCGTCGCCACCGCCAAGGTTCTTGATACAGACGATAGAGCCACTCCAGATGTAGCTTTTGCAGTAACTTAGGTGCGCGTTTTTTTACCCCTGCCCAAACGTCAAAACTCCCGCCAACGCCCACCCAAATCGCCTGCGGGCAAATGTGACGATGGCGATCAATCCAGTATTCCTGCCGCGGTACCCCCAAGGCCACAAGAACAATGTCGGGTTGCTGCTCCTTTAGGGTTTCAAGAAGGGCGGCTTCCGTTGCTAGGTCATGATAGCCTGACTGCACGCCAACAATTTTCAGGTTGGGACATTCTCTGTGCCAGCGCTCAGCCACTTTTTCTGCCACCCCCGGTGCTGCCCCATAGAAAAAGACCCGCTTAGGCTGGGAAGCTTCATTGGCAAGTCGCAGAAGGGCTTCGGCAAATTCAATTCCCGGCAGACGACGCGCGGCCAAGCCATGCAACTTGAGGTAGAGAATCACCCCCGATCCATCGGGAATGACCAAATCAGCGCGGTGTATAACATCGGCAAATTCTGGTGTTCGCTCCGCCAGCATCACCATTTCTGAATTGAGCGTGACCACGTGCTGACCATGACCATCCCGCTGTTGCATGAGCAGCCACTCAGGAGCATTCTCCACCAAATGGAGGGGAAGTCCAAAAACTGAGACTTTTACGGGAATGGTGGGCATCAGAAGGGGGTGACCCATAGGCAAGTTAAGCACAAGAAACACCGAGTATCTTACAGCCCTTTTCACAGCAAGTGAACACTCCGAGAAAAACAGCGCGATCATGCATGTAGGACAACGCTGCAGTGGTGAATCCCTCGCGTCTGGAAAAGGGCTATATCAGATATACAAGGTCATCCTAGGGGATATGCCTTGTTGAAATCCCCAAAACGCCTTTGCTAGATTAGAGTCGCTATTAAGATTCGTAAACTTAGCTCTCATGATCCCATTGAGCGACCTCACGAATCTGCCCTTATCACTTCCTTAATCGGAGTTGAGTTTTATGACGATCGCGATTGGACGAGCGCCAGCGGAGCGGGGATGGTTCGACATCCTCGACGACTGGCTCAAACGTGACAGATTTGTCTTTGTCGGCTGGTCAGGCATTCTCCTGTTTCCCTGCGCCTACCTTGCCCTCGGCGGC
>NZ_CALGOG010000090.1:0-21512 GCF_937958135.1 uncultured Thermosynechococcus sp.
GTCTTGGCGCAACCCGTCGGAGCCAAAAAGTTTCCTTCCTAAGGAGGGGTAAACAGTGGCGAAAACAGAATTGTTAATGGCGATCGCTGGCCTGAATCGAGGTATTCTAGCTACCCCTCGCGATCGCAAACAGGTGGCCGCTCTTGCCACCTCCCTTGAGAAGAGCAGCAGCAGTCATGGGATGGGTACAAAACTTGATTTTCTGCGGGGAGGTCAATAGGTCTAACAAGGGACTAAGTGGTGTACTCGGCATTGATTTTCACATAGTCGTAGCTAAGATCACAGCCCCAAGCAAGGCCACGACCATGGCCGTGGCCGATACTCACTTCAATAACCACGGGATGTTCAATGGATTGTTGGCCGCCGGCATCCACGCTGGCAGTGGCTTGGTTCACCAAGTAGGCATTGGCAGCGGCGCGATCAAAGGGCAGAGGTTGACCTTGGCACATCATTGGAATCCCGCCAAGGGAAATAGCCAGATTGCTGGCATCAAAGGGCACCCCGGCGCGACCAGCGGCGGCAGCAATACGTCCCCAATTGGGATCTCGGCCATAGATGGCGGATTTCACCAGCATGGAGCCGGCAATGGTTCTGGCCACTTGGCGTGCGGCTACATCATCACTGGCACCGCTCACCTGCACTTCAATGAGGCAGGTTGCTCCCTCGCCGTCACGGGCGATCGCCTTTGCCAAATGGACACAGACTGCGGTCAACATTTCCTCCAGACGAGTTGCCGCAGGTCCTGGCTCTGTAATTGCTGGGGTGCGGGATTGGCCATTGGCCAAAGCAATGACACTGTCATTGGTGCTGGTATCGCCATCAACCGTAATTTGATTGAAGGAGCGATCGCAGGCGCGTTGCAGCATCTCCTGCCACAGATGGGGAGATACGGCGGCATCACAGGTAATAAAGGCCAGCATCGTCGCCATATTTGGGTGAATCATTCCTGAACCCTTAGCGATGCCGCCAATGCGAACGGGTTGGTCTTCCCAGATGGCTTCAAGAGCAATTTGCTTAGGCACTAAATCTGTCGTCATAATGGCACGGGCAGCAGCCTCCCCATTGTTGGGGCTTAAGCTTGCCGTCAGGGTGGGCAAAGCTTGGCGTATTTTCTCCAGGGGAATCGGCTGACCAATGACCCCTGTTGACGCCACCAGCACCATCTCTGGACTGACTCCTAAGGCCGTTGCCACCATCTCCGCTTGGGCTAAAACTGCCTGCCAGCCCTGTTCGCCGGTGGCAGCATTGGCTTGACCGGAATTACACAAAATGGCTTGCGCTGTTCCCTTCGTTTGTAACCGCTGACGACAGTAGGTTACAGGGGCTGCACACACGTGGTTCGTTGTAAATACCCCAGCGGCAATCGCCGGCACGTCGGAAACAATCAATGCTAGATCCGCTGCCCCTGAAGCTTTTAATCCTGCTGCCATTCCCGCAGCCCGATATCCTTTGGGGGCAGTGACCCCACCTGTAATCCGTTGCCAGTGACCCATAACGTCGTCAACCAGAGAATCGTTGCGATTATATCAGGGCTATTTCCCAAAAGAGCGACGATTAAGGGTTTTTGCAGAAGTCTAGGGGAGCAGTTATGCCCTGAGGGGCAGGGCGATCGCTCGCTAAGCAATGAAGAAATGAAGCCGTCAGCTCAATGAGCAGTTGTCCCTCAGCGGCGGGATGGGAATGGCGTTGATTGGCCGGTTGGCGGGTTGATCCTCACCCCCCCGCTGGTGGGAGGACTTTTGGCAACGGCACCAACAAAATACCGGTCAAACCCGCGAAGAAGCCCTAGAACTGTTGCGCCGATTGCGGGGCAAAAACGCAGCGGGAACCGGAAGAGGCACTGAAGGCATTAAAAAAATCACCTCGGTAAAGTTAACGCCGCTGCTGTTTGCTGACCCACTTGCGGCTAAAGTGCAGTTCCATGCCGACGCTTTCTGCCCAGACTTGTAATTGCTTGAGGAAAGCTTGGCGATCGCTCCCTTGAAGAACGGCCAATTGATCGGCAGCTTCGAGGGCATAGGGATAGCCCTGGCCGGTAATCAGTTCCCCACAGAGCCAGCGAATCACCGGATCCAGTAATCGTGCTTCGTAGATCCACAGGGGCAGTTCCAAGCGCACCGGATACCCGTGATGGGCCTTGAGGTAGCAAAAGCCAATACCCTTTGCCCAAGAGCCATAGCTTCCAAGGATGCCGCCGCGATCGCAGACAAAAACCGGTGAGCGATCGCCCCACTGGGTCAAAACGGTATTTAACAGTTGGGCATCTGAGAGGTGTGGACTAGGCGGCAGATTCGCTAAATGCCCCAAAAGGGTTACTAAATCCCGCGCCTGGGAGCTATCAATGTAAGCCACGAGGGGAATCCGACGTTTCAGGCTGGTCTCTAGGGTTTGGCAAAGAGCCGCAACATATCGTGCTTGCCATTCTGGGGCGTAGGACTCCGCAAAGGTCGCCACAAAGGAGCCGTCAAACAATAACAGTGCCGGGGCAGCTACTTCAGCCATGCGCTCCTGGAGAGTTTTCAATTCCAGTTCAAAGCGGCGTAGGTGCACATAGCGTTCGTGGAAGCGGTAAATTTGGGGTTGGCGCAACTGTGCTTCCGCTTGGCGCAGTTCCGCCGGCGTAATCAGTTCTAAGGCAATTTCTTTGGCATAGGAGCCATTTCCCCGGTGGGGATTGAGAAACCAACCTGCCTGCACTACTGCCACGGGTAAGGAGAGCTCTTCACTGGGCAGAATCTGGGAGCCATCCACCGCCACAGTGGTGACATCCATGAGTTGAGTTCTTGCCCACTCCCGCGCCGCCTGGCGATGGGGCCACTGTACCCCCAAGGGAATGCGCCACCCCTGAGGCCACGGTTCAATGGGACAGGCTCCCCAATCGGTGATCTGCGGATCCATGGCAGCGGTGATGTCGGGAAGCGTTTTTTGTTGCCATGTCCCTAGAGCCTGTTGATAGTCCTGTCGCACTTGAGCAAGCGCTGTGTCATAGTTGAGAAAGTCAGCCTTTTTGTGATTTAGTTGCTGCACCAGTTGGGAAAGGGGTAACACCATAACCAAGAAAGAGTCGAGAAACGCCTGTTGCTATTCTCATCAGAATAAGTATGGGTTTGCCTTGTGTCCCCTCCTGGAGTAAATATTAAGGTGTCCCCTGACCCTCCCCCAAAAACTGTGAAGGCACTTAATCTCCTTGGCTCCACCGGCTCCATTGGTACCCAAACCCTTGACATTGTTGCCCAATATCCCGATCGCTTTCGGGTCGTTGGCCTTGCCGCCGGACGCAACCTAGGGCGACTCATTCCCCAAATTCGCCAATTTCAGCCGGAGATTGTCAGTATTGCCGACCCCAATCAACTGCCCGAACTGGAGGCGGCATTGGCGGATCTGCCCCAAAAACCGCACTTGGTGGCTGGCGAAGCAGGGATTGCAGCGGTGGCGGCCTATGGGGATGCCGATGTGGTGGTGACAGGTATTGTCGGCTGTGCGGGTCTGGTGCCCACAATTGCCGCCATTAAAGCGGGCAAGGATATTGCCTTGGCCAATAAGGAAACGCTCATTGCCGGTGGTCCGGTGGTTTTGCCGCTACTTCAAGAGTACGGTGTCAGGCTCTTGCCCGCCGATTCTGAGCATTCGGCTATTTTTCAATGTTTGCAGGGGGTGCCGGAAGGCGGACTGCGGAAAATTATTCTTACTGCCTCAGGGGGCGCCTTTCGGGATTGGCCCGTGGAGAAACTCTGCCAAGTCACGGTGGCCGATGCCCTCAAACATCCCAACTGGTCAATGGGGCCAAAAATTACCGTGGACTCGGCGACCCTGATGAATAAGGGTCTAGAGGTGATTGAGGCGCATTACCTTTTTGGCGTGGACTACGACAACATTGAGATTGTCATCCATCCCCAAAGCATTGTTCACTCGCTAATTGAGTTGCAGGATACCTCCGTACTGGCGCAGTTGGGCTGGCCGGATATGCGGTTGCCGTTATTGTATGCCCTCTCGTGGCCAGAGCGGATTCCTACGAATTGGTCAGCGTTGGATCTGGTGAAGGCGGGAAGTCTGACCTTTCGATCGCCGGATCACCAGAAGTATCCCTGTATGGGGCTGGCCTATGCTGCGGGTCGTGCCGGCGGGGCGATGCCGGCGGTGCTCAATGCAGCCAATGAGGAGGCAGTGGCCCTCTTTATTGCCGAGGCCATTTCCTTCTTGGAGATTCCGCGGCTGATTGAGATGACCTGCGATCGCTACTCTGGCCAAAACATTCGCAACCCCAACTTAGAGGACATTTTGGCCGCCGATCGCTGGGCACGGCAGACAGTACAGGAATTGGCGCAACGGGGAGCCAGCCCGATGGTTGCTCTCTAGGAGTTGTGCCAAAATACCATCAGATTGCTTCAGAGGAGAGCCAATGGATACCCGTGCATTCAAGCGATCGCTCCACAGTTCAGAAAACTACCACCGCAAGGGCTTTGGCCACGGTGAGTCAGTGAACCGGCAACTCCAAGGGGAGTATCAAAGTTCTCTGATTCAGCAAATCCGTGCCAATGGCTATCGTTGGCAAGAGGGGGATGTGACGATTCGCTTGGCGGAGGCCTTTGGCTTTTGTTGGGGAGTGGAGCGGGCCGTGGCCCTTGCCTATGAAACTCGCACCCACTTTCCCACGGAGCGCATCTGGATCACGAATGAAATTATCCATAATCCCTCGGTGAATGAGCGCCTGCGGCAAATGGCCGTGGAATTTATTCCGGTGGTCAACGGGGTCAAGGACTTTAGTGACGTGCGCCCAGGGGATGTGGTGATTTTGCCCGCCTTTGGGGCCAGTGTCCAAGAGATGCAACTGCTGAATGAGCGCGGCTGTACGATTGTGGATACCACCTGCCCGTGGGTCTCAAAGGTGTGGCACAGTGTGGAAAAGCACAAAAAGGTGAGCTTCACCTCGATTATTCACGGCAAGTATAACCACGAAGAGACAATTGCCACCAGTTCCTTTGCGGGCACCTATTTGATCGTCCTCAACCTAGAGGAAGCCCGCTATGTCTGCGACTATATCCTCAAGGGGGGCGATCGCGAGGCCTTCATGGCCAAGTTTGCCAAGGCCTGTTCTGTGGGCTTTGATCCCGATCGCGATCTGGTGCGCGTCGGCATTGCCAATCAAACCACCATGCTCAAAGGGGAAACAGAACAAATCGGCAAATTATTTGAGCGCACGATGATCCAAAAATACGGCCCCGATCGCCTCAATGAGCACTTCATGAGCTTTAACACGATTTGCGATGCCACCCAAGAGCGCCAAGATGCAATGCTGAATTTAGTCAAGGAACCGCTAGATTTAATGGTTGTAATTGGGGGCTACAACTCCTCGAATACCACCCACCTTCAAGAAATTGCCATTGAGCATGGCATTCCTTCCTATCACATTGACTCTGCGGATCGTATTGGGCCGGGGAATCGCATTGAGCACAAACCCCTGCATCAGCCCCCCACGGTGACTGAAAACTGGCTGCCGGATCGCCCCCTCACCATTGGCATTACCTCCGGTGCCTCTACCCCCGACAAGGTGGTCGAGGAAGTGCTCAATAAAATTTTTGCCCTGCGCTCTGTGGCTGCTGTTTCCTAAGTTGGAGATTCCTGAGTCAAATCCCAAGCGGGCGATCGCTGGCAACTGATCTCGTAGAGAGCAATGCCCACCGCCACCGAGGCATTGAGGCTCGGGGTGCGCCCCGCAAGGGGAATCGCAACCATTTCATCGCAGTGCTTCTGGGTTTGCAGGCTAATCCCTTCCCCCTCACTGCCAACCACAAAGACGGTGGGGCGATCGAAGGTGATCTTGGGCAGGGGCACCGCTCCCCGCTCCGAAAGACCATAGATCCAATAGCCTGCCTGCTTCAGGGTTTCAAGAGCTTGGTTGAGGTTGACCACCCGTGCCACGGGCAAATACTCCAATGCCCCTGCGGCTGCTTTAGCTACGGTTGCCGTAATACCGACGGCGCGCCGTTGAGGAATAATCACTCCCTGCATCCCCAGCGCCTCTGCTGTGCGGATCATGGCACCGAGATTTTGCGGATCGGTAATCCCATCGGCCGCCAAGAGCACGGGTTGATTCACAGTAGCCGCTTTGGCCAATAAATCCTCTAAAGACCAGTAATTGTAGGCCGCCACCTGCATGGCAATCCCCTGATGGCGCCCCCGCTGGCACAGTTGGTCAAGACGTTCGGGGGTCACGGTATCAATAACGGCGCCCTGCTGTTTGGCTTCATTCAAGCGTTGATGAAAGCGCGGATCGTAGCGCAGAGAGGGAATCACCCAGATACGGTTGCAGGGGCGGCCACTCTCAAGGGCTGAGAGCACTGCATGGCGACCGTAGAGGAGTTCGGGGGCATCCTCAGTGGGGGCAGGTGGGGGAGATTTCCTAACGGGTTTGGCCGGTGTGTGCCGTGGGGAGCGAGGAGGACGGGTCGCAGTCAGGCGATTTTTTTTGCGGGGACGAGGTTTCTCGGTCATCGAAGCGTCGTTAGGGTAGCAACTCTCCCCTAGGGCGTTCGCTGAAACATCGCAAGGGGGCGATCGCCATCATAAAACGTCAGGGTATTTCCCTCAATGCGGTAGCGATTGGTTTGCTCAAGACTCTGCAAAAATGACATCTCTATCCTTTGAGCCCGCTGACCGATGCAGACTCGCCGTGTTGTCGCAACTGCCGAAAACCGCAATTGTTGGCCATTGACGCTGTAGCCACCGTTAAAGTTATTACAGCCACTAAAGCCCGTTGCTCGCTGGGCCCTGCCATCAAACTCAATAAACACAGTATTCATCGGATTGCGCGGTGGCATTGGCGGCATATTGGCGAGGCGCTGAAGTTGCCAGCGGCCACTGAGGGGACTTTCCGTCGCACCCGCTTCAAAGGTCAACAGCAGGCGATCCTCCTCAAACAGTTGTAGGGTATTTCCTTGAATGCGGTAGCGGTTGGTGCGGCTCAGCCCCTGTAGCATCTGGGTTTCCACACTCTGAAGCAGCTCTTGACTACATAGGCGTTGGCTGGTGGCTAAGGGGGCAAAAAGGAGGCGTGGGCCGTTGGCGGTGTAGCCACCATTAAAGCTATTACAGCCGGTAAAACCACCGGCACGGCGGTTGGCACTATCAAACTCAATAAAGGCGGTATCCACCGGAAAGGCTTGATTACCTATGCCTCTGAGGTGCCACCGCTGACCGCTGAGGCTCAGTTCCGAAGGCTGGGAGGGAGTGTTATTCGCCATTGGTTGGGTGGAAACGGCCACAGGCACCAAGCGCGGCAAAGGCAAAAGCCCCCCTTCGAGGCGATAGGTCACGGTGCTGATGCGGCTAGGACAGCAGAGGGGATCATTAGGGCTATAGCGGGCAAACTCTGCCGTGAATGTACCGTCGTTTTGGAACTTGACCTCACCAAGAAACGAGCCATCAGCGCGGGAATCCATCAGATTCGGGGATAAGGTTCCCAAGTAGAGTCCTCTATAGAAGACAAAGGCTTGATACCCCATCGGGCGACACATGCCATCAAAACCACTATTGCCAAGAATAATTTCCACGTTCTGATGGCGAATGGGTGTACCCACCAGATACCAGCCCCGCTGTTGAATTAGGCGATCTGCCATGGATTGGGGCGATCGCAGGGTACTGCGACAGCGGTTCAACTCCCCAGGATTGAGATTGCCCCGTGGGGGAATCTCTAGGATCGGCAGGCTGGGATTCCAGTTGCGTGGCGGTTGATCGAGCCAAGATGGGGGTGCAGCAAAACTGATCGGGGCGATCGCCAGCGTTGTTGCAGCTATGGAGAAGGTTGCCAAGCCAGCGGCAGCGGGAAACTTAATCATGGTGAGGAAAGACCGAATTCTGGGAGGTATCTGTAGGGACGTGAAAGCAGGATAGGAGTTCCCTAGGGTTTCCCTCGCAAAAGATTCAAAAACCTTTAGAAGATTCCCTTCACTAAACACCCTAGAGCCAGCCTTTGGGCAATGGGGTCGTGGCCATAGCTAAAGACGCGGGGCAAATCGGGATGGAGCTGCTGGGCAATCTCGTGGTAGGCATAGGGACTGCCATAGACCACCAGACCCATCAACTGATTGTGGGTTTGGAGCCATTCTAGGGTGGCGATCGCTGGCACACTTAACCCTGCTTTGCCGCGGAAGGGGTTGCCACGGCAAAATACCTGCACTAAGGTCGGTGCCCTGGAGAAGCCCTCAATCATTGTCAGGGGTGTTTGCCGATCAATCACCACCCGTTGGTCAAATCCCCAAGTGGGAGGCAGTGTCAATGCTGGACAGGTGCAGTTCAAAAAGCCGGCGTTTAGCGCATCATCCACCACCAGACAATTCACCCCTGAGGTAACGGGTTGCCAAGCTTGGCCAGCCCGCTTGATACTTTCTTGGGCAATGGCGGTGGCCACTTCAACGGCCGGGGTGGTCTGGAGATAGTCCAACTGTAACGAAAGGGGCAGCAAACGCGCCTTTGCTGCTTGAATTCGAGCTACAGAGGCCTGAATCCGCTCGTAGGGAATCCGCCCCGACTCAACAGCCGCAACCACCGCTTCAATGGCGGCGGGGGGATCCAAGGGCATGAGCAGAATATCGGCACCCGCTGCTACGGCTTTGACAGCAGCTTCCGCAGTACCGTAGCTGTGGGCGATCGCCCCCATGACTAGGGCATCGGTCACAATTAGCCCCCTAAACCCCATCTCTTGGCGAAGGATGCCTGTGAGAATTTGGGGCGACAGGGTTGCGGGTTGCTCGGCATCCAAGGCAGGGAGATGCACATGGGCACTCATCACCGCATCCACGCCTGTTTGAATTGCAGCAACAAAGGGCGGCCATTCAATGGCTTGCAGGCGATCGCGATTGTGGGGAATCACAGGCAGTTGCAAGTGGGAATCGGTTGCTGTATCCCCATGGCCGGGAAAGTGCTTTGCTGTTGTTAGCACTGGATAGGTTTTTGCCCCTTGAATAAACGCCGTTGCAAGGGCACTCACCACCTCTGGCTCCTCACCAAAGGCGCGCACATTAATCACCGGGTTGGCGGGATTGTTATTCACATCCACCACGGGAGCTAAAACCCAGTTCAAGCCGATGGCCAAAGCCTCTGCTGCCGTGGATGCTCCCATTGCCCTTGCCAGATCCACTGCCCGTTGTGGATTCCTTTGGGCGATGGCTCCTAAAGCTGCCGGGGGCGGAAATTGTGTTGCACCGCTAAAGCGTTGACCAACCCCCTCCTCAATGTCAGCCGCCAACAGCAGGGGAATTGTTGCCCAAGATTGGAGTTGCCGACAGCGCTCTGCCACTTCAACGGCACTGCCCCCCAAGAGAATCACCCCCCCCACGCCCCAGTCTTTAATCCAGTGTTTTAGGGTGTCTTGGGGCGGTTCCCAAGCAGGATATTGAATCTGGCGATCGTAGAGGTAGCCACTGGCGCGTACAACCACCATTTGTGCCACCTGTGCCCGTAGTGAAAGATCAGAAAGAGGGGGAATAAATGTCATGGGTGTAATCTCATTCAGAACAAAATTTCACAAATCAATAATTTCCTTATTCAGCATATAAAAAATTGTCTCAAACTCCCTCAGGCAACTTATCTGATTTTTTATACTAAAAGTACAGCCTTTACCTAATGATGGTGAGGTGAGGTTCGATTCCGTTGCTGCGGTGTTCAATCATTAAGCCAAAGGCTGGAGCCTAAATCGCTTTCTTTAGGAGTTGACCTATGTTAAAAGCACTACGTGAGAAATTACAAGGGATGATGGTCTTTTTGATGGAGGCATTTGGGCGCATCTTCACCCCTCGCAACGATCACTATCCTTCCACGGGGGCACAGCCCTTCACGGGAACGCCCGCCCGTAAGAGTTAGTTACTGTCTTCCACAAGCAGAATCCCTGTAAAGACCTTGCAGGTAAAAATCACTAAACTAGTATTAGTTCCGCATCAGCTCCGCCAAAGCGGCAAGTAGGGGGCTGGTGCAGTTTTTTATGAGCTTGGGGCGATCGCCAAAACTGTCAAAATCCAGAGATAATGTTCAGTGCTAAAAGTACTCCTAAAAGGGTGCAACCGGCAAATTTAACAGCATATTGCAGAATTAGTTAAGGAATATTTCAGATATTGAATTTTCGGTTAACATTTGAGGATTCTCGAATGCCTATGCTAGCCTAAAAGTAGGCACAGAAAGAAAGGGTAACGATAAGAGTGAACTTAAGGCTTGTGCCTCCCAGTCCTTGAGTTCAGGATAAAGCAAAGTTACTCCAAGATAAATCTCACGCCTGTCTTGCGAGTAACATCAAAATCAATCCTTTGAGCTTCAGCGTTTTATCTTTGTTCTCTTGCTTTATCCAGCCTTATCGTTCGTGTGGTTACTGCCGAGTCCCCATCCTGTCGTCCATGGGAGTTAAGGCACTACTAGGTAACCTCCTAGTCTCTAGAGTCGTCAACGTTGACAGCAATCTATTACCTAGTGTCCATGCTCCAAGCTTGATCGGTTGAGATCGCAAAGGGGGTTGGATCGCCAGCTAAAACCACGTTTTGTCCACGTTAGTTGTTGAGTTAAACATCGTCGTTGCTAACTTGTAAAGGGGTCTTGCTGCCGTCAGCTTGACCCCCTCGTTTTATTTTTAGGCTATGGTGCTAGTTGCGGTTGTCGCATTGCTCGTGCCAGTTCTGCCGCCACCTCTGGGCGCGAAAACTCTGGGGGTGGCAATTCTCCGCGCCGCAGCATTTCCCGTACCTTGGTGCCGGAGAGGTGAATGCGCTCTTCCGGTTTACTGGGACTGGTTTTACTGGTGGCCATGGACTGGGTGCGGGTGCAGTAGAAGGCATGCTCAAACTTCAAAGGAATAATCCCTAGGGCTGCCGGGTCAAATTCATCAAAAATATGCTGGGCATCATAGGTGCCATAGTAATCCCCCACGCCCGCGTGATCGCGACCGACAATAAAGTGGGTACAGCCGTAGTTTTTGCGCACTAGGGCATGGAAAATGGCCTCCCGCGGTCCGGCATAGCGCATGGCTGCTGGGTTAATGGCCAGCACTACCCGATCCTTAGGGAAGTAATGTTCCAACACAATTTCATAGCAACGCATGCGCACATCGGCGGGGATGTCATCCTCCTTCGTGGCACCCACGAGGGGATGCAAAAAAAGGCCATCCACAATTTCAAGGGCGCATTTCTGGATATATTCATGGGCGCGATGGATGGGGTTGCGGGTTTGGAAACCAACAATTGTCCGCCAGCCTTTTTGGCGAAAGAGGGCACGGGAATCTACCGGATCAATGCAATAGTTGGGGAATTGGGGATGGGGATGCCGCTCTAGGAGCCAAATGGGGCCTGCTAGGTTGACTTCTCCCTGTTCATAGAGCACCTTGACGCCGGGGTGTTTGTCATCTTCGGTGCGATAGACACAACGAGCCTCACGGCGTTTGTCATAGGTGTATTTTTCGGTGAGTTCGAGAATCCCCAAAAACTGACCCGCTGCGTTATCAAGACGAATAGTTTGGCCAATTTCTAAGGGGGCAGCCACTTCAGCCCTGACAGAGAGAGTGATGGGAATAGACCACGGCAGGCCATTGGCAAGGTACATTTCTTCGACCACTCGCTCGTAGTCGGCCTGTCCCATAAATCCGGTTAGGGGACTAAACCCACCAATGGCAATGAGTTCTAAGTCAGAAACGGCTCGCTCATCAAGAGTCACGCGGGGCAATTCATCGGCGCGGGCAAGCCAAGCCTGTTTTTGTTCAGGGGAGAGAATGCGATTCACGAGAGTGCCGCCGTGGGGGGCGATCGCGTCCTTTGTTTGTACGGTTACGGATGAACTCAAGGTCGAACTCCTTTTGGGGCAAAATGAACGCGTTGCAAAACTTCATAAGATAGAAGTCATTATTGGACGAATGGGTGCAGGAGACAACGGGTGGATCTCTATCGCTACGGTGTGCAGCGAGATTGGTGCTGGCGCGGGTGGCAGAGTCGCTACAGTTTTTGGCAGCCCGCTTCCCCTGGGGGAACACCGCTGATCCTGCTCCACGGCTTTGGGGCATCCCTACGGCACTGGCGATACAATCTTCGGGTCTTAGGAGATTATCAGCCGACCTATGCCCTTGATTTAATAGGGTTGGGGGCAGCGGAAAAGCCTAGTGCTGCCTACGGTGCTGAATTTTGGGCGGCTCAGGTTCATGCCTTTTGGCAAGGAATTGTCGGGCAACCGGCGGTGATTGTTGGCAATTCCATTGGCGCATTGATTGCCCTCACCTGTGCCTATCGCTATCCCCAGATGGCAGCGGGGGTGGTGATGCTGAGTCTGCCGGATCCGGCGGTGCGCGAGGAACTGATTCCCAGGGCGATCGCCCCCCTTGTGAGTGGAATTGAACAGATTTTCACGGCTCCTTGGTTGTTGCGCCCTCTTTTTTACCTCGTTCGCCGCCCCTTCATTGTCAAACGCTGGGCACAATTGGCCTACGCCAACCCCACCTGTGTGGATGAGGAATTGTTGGAAATCTTACTCACCCCTGCCTATGACCGTGATAGCGATCGCGCCTTTGTGCAAATTACCCGTGCCATGAGTCGGAGAGGCTTTGGCCCCAGTGCCAAGACCATGCTCAAAAAGGTGTCCCAGCCCCTATTGCTCATTTGGGGCAAACAGGATCGCTTCATCCCCCCGCTGTTCAGCCAGCGGTTTCAACAGATACAACCGAGGATGCAGGTGGTGGAGTTAGATCACACAGGTCACTGCCCCCACGATGAGCAGCCCGATCGCGTGAATACGCTGGTTTTAGATTGGTTGCGCAGCCACTCACTTTCCAGAGGCTGAATCCCACTGGGGCAAGTTCTATGGTCACGGCAATCTTTAGGAGTTGGCACAGCGGATGTTTAGGCTGATTCCGGTTTTTCTGGACATTCATTCCTATGGGTGTTTTGCTGCCCTTGGGACGACTGGTGCGGCGGCGTTGGGCACTGATGCGATCGCTTTATATGCCCAGTTCAGTGATTGCAGGCATATTGGGGCTGCTTCTTGGTTCTAGCGTTTTGGGGGCGATCGCCGACCAAATTGCAGCCGAATCTGTTTTTTTCACATCCTCTGAGTCTGGGGGGATTGCTTGGAATCTCTTTGTTATGCTCTATTGAGCACTGCGAATTTTGCCCAGATTCTGGGTTGAGCGGGGTATTGGCGACAGGGGGCAATCCAGGGGTCTCACCCCCACCGGTCTATTGCTGATTCCTATGCTGGATCGCCACCACTAATTAGGGGCGCTAGAGGGTTTTGCCTACAAGCAAATTCTCTTTGAGCCGATTTAGGGGAAGTTTATTTACAGTGGCAGCAGCGATTTTAATCCAGCATTTGCTCTACTACCTGTGCTGGGACTAACAGGTGGGCTATTCCCCCTGTGGTTGTGGTTTGGCTTCCGGAACTATGGCCAACTGCGGCGATCTCTTGGGCAAAATTGACCCTATCCAAGGGGAAACCTAGAATGGAAACGACTTGAGTTGCTGTGCCGTCTCAAGTAAAGGCCGTGTTGTGAGTTTGCCGATGACCTCTGTACTCCTGCAATCCGTTGTTGAGAGTGATGAACGCACCGATCTGCGTCAGTTTTCACGCATCCTACAACTGGGGGAAAAACGCTATCTTCTGCGCAATGAAATTTTGACGGCCTTTGCGGAGTACTGTCGGGAACACGATCGCCCTGTGCCTCCCCCCTCAGAATCGCGCCTCAGCAAGCTGGTGTTCTATACCCAAGAGATCATTGTTGACAACGAAAGTCTGTGTTGGATTATTCGGCCACGGATTGCCCAGCAGGAGGTGTGTCGGCTGTTGGTGGAGGATTTGACGATCGTGCCAATGACGATTCCAGAACTACTGGATCTGCGCGATCGCCTGGTGAATCGCTATCACCCCAACGAAGGGGATATTTTTGAGATTGACGTTCAACCCTTCTACGATTACTCGCCCATCATCCGCGATGCCAAAAACATTGGTAAGGGGGTGGAGTTTCTTAACCGCTATTTATCCAGTAAGCTCTTCCAAGATCCACGGCAGTGGCAGCAAAACCTCTTTAACTTTCTGCGAATTCATCGCTACAACGGCTATCAACTCTTGATCAATGAGCGTATTCGCTCTCCGCAGCAGCTCTCGGAGCAGGTGAAACAGGCCTTAGTGGCTCTTAGCGATCGCGCCGCCGAGGAGGCCTATAGTGACTTTCGCTTTGAACTGCAAAATCTCGGCTTTGAACCGGGTTGGGGCAATACTGCTGCGCGAGTGCGGGACACCCTAGAAATTCTCGATCAACTCTTGGATTCTCCGGATCACCAAGTACTGGAGGCCTTTGTCTCGCGGATCCCGATGATCTTTCGCATTGCCCTGATTTCTCCCCACGGCTGGTTTGGTCAAGAGGGGGTGCTGGGGCGTCCCGACACCGGTGGGCAGGTGGTCTATATCCTCGACCAAGTGAAAAGCTTGGAAAAACAAATGCGCGAGGATTTGCAACTGGCAGGGCTGGGAGTACTGGAGGCACGGCCTAAAATTATTGTCCTGACTCGCCTAATTCCCAATGCGGAAGGGACGCTGTGCAACCAACGCCTTGAAAAAATTTATGGCACCGATGATGCATGGATTTTGCGGGTACCCTTTCGGGAGTTTAATCCCAAGGTGACGCAAAACTGGATTTCACGGTTTGAAATCTGGCCCTATTTAGAAACCTTTGCCATTGATGCGGAGCGAGAGTTGCGGGCAGAATTTGGTCATGTCCCCGACCTGATCATTGGCAACTATTCCGATGGCAATTTGGTGGCCTTCTTGCTGGCGCGGCGACTCAAGGTAACCCAGTGCAACATTGCCCACGCTTTGGAGAAGTCTAAATACCTCTTTAGTAACCTCTACTGGCAGGACTTAGAGGATAAGTATCACTTCTCAATGCAATTTACGGCAGATTTAATTGCCATGAATGCCGCCAACTTTATCATTAGCAGTACCTATCAAGAGATTGTGGGAACACCTGATAGTATCGGCCAATACGAATCATACCAATCCTTTACTATGCCTGACCTCTACCATGTGGTTAATGGCATTGAACTGTTTAGTCCGAAATTTAATGTGGTGCCACCGGGGGTCAATGAGCAGGTGTACTTTCCCTATTACCGCCATACAGAGCGACTGGAGGACGATCGCCAGCGGTTAGAGGAACTGCTCTTTACCCTTGAAGATGCGCAGCACATTTACGGCTACCTCGAAGACCCAAACAAACGCCCAATCTTTTCAATGGCGCGCTTGGATCGGATCAAAAACCTCACGGGGCTGGCAGAAGCTTTTGGTCGTAGTAAAGAACTGCAAGAGCGCTGTAATTTAATTTTGGTGGCAGGCAAGCTGCGCACCGAAGAGTCTAGCGATCGCGAGGAAATTGCCGAAATTGAGAAGCTTTACCAAATCATCCACGAGTACAACCTCCACGGTAAGATTCGCTGGCTGGGGATTCGTTTGCCGAAGGCAGACTCTGGAGAAATTTATCGCATCATTGCCGATCGCCAAGGGATTTTTGTTCAGCCTGCTTTGTTTGAAGCCTTTGGCTTGACAATTTTGGAGGCAATGGTCAGTGGTCTGCCCACCTTTGGCACTCGCTTTGGCGGTCCTTTAGAAATTATCCAAGATGGGGTGAATGGTTTTCATATTAACCCGACCCACTTAGAAGAAATGGCTGAAACCATTGTCCGCTTTCTGGAGGCTTGCGATCGCGATCCTAGCCAGTGGCAACGGATTTCCAAAGCGGGCATCGAGCGGGTCTATAGCACCTACACTTGGAAAATTCACTGTACCCGCCTGCTCTCCCTCGCCAAGATCTATGGCTTTTGGAACTTCTCTTCCCAAGAAAACCGCGAAGACATGATGCGCTACATGGAGGCACTCTTCTACCTCCTCTATAAACCCCGCGCCCAAGCCCTGTTGGCAGAACACATGCGGCGGTAAGAGGCATCTAGACGTAGTGGTAATCAATTGCCCAGCGAGCGAGTTCGGTGCGATTATGGCAACCTGTTTTGCCCAGCATATTGCTGACATGGCTTTCCACAGTGCGCTGACTGACGTGTAACTCTGCGGCAATTTCGCGGTTGGAGAGGCCTCTGGCCACGTATTGAAGAATCCGCGTTTCCGTAGGGGTGAGTTCAACACCGCGGGGCGGGCTGGGCACAGGAGGAGGTTGCCGTCCTTGGGCTTCCCGCAGGCGAGCCGTCTGGTTGAGGAGGGCTTGGATCTGGGCTAGGAGTTCCTCCGGTTCAAAGGGCTTGACCAAGTAAACATCACCACCAGTTTGCAAGCCCCTAATGCGATCGTGGGTTTGCCCTTTGGCCGAAAGAAAGAGCACCGGCAGCCAACTGAGGTGGGTTTGTTGTCGCACTGCCCTGACAAAGCTATAGCCATCCATCTGCGGCATCATCACATCGCAAATAATTAAGTCGGGGGTTTGCTGCTGAAGAATTGCCAGACCTTCTTGGCCATGGCCTGCCGTCAGCACTCGATACCCCTGCATCTCAAGGTAATCTTTCACCAAAAGAACTAGGGTGGGGTCATCATCAACCAAGAGAATGGTGGCATTTTGCGCAGAGGATGCCTCAAGGTGCATATATTGGGAGGATTTTTAGGACTACCTATAGCATTGACACTGCTGGTACCAAGTTTGAGGTGGCGTTTGCTGCTTTTTTAGGATAGCCTATTCCTCCGGCGAGAAAGCATGAGCAAACTCTGAGGCAGTCTCCTTGGGGGCTATCACAATTTGGGAGCGCCCTGCGGCCTTAGCGGCGTAGAGGGCGTCGTCTGCGCTTTTCACCAGTTGGAGTAGGGTCTGCCCATGGGTGGGAAATTGACTGATACCGGCGCTAAAACTCACCTTAAAGCTGTCATGGTTGGGGGCGTGGAATGTGTGATTCCGCAGGCGGTGTAAACAGATGGCAAGACGATGTTTGGCCACCTCAAGGGAAATATCGTAGAGGGCAATTAAAAATTCTTCTCCTCCCCAGCGAGCTACAATATCCTCCATCCGTAGGGACTGCTTCAGCATGCGGGCTGTGGTCACCAACACCTGATCACCAACATCGTGACCGTAGGTATCATTGATGCGTTTGAAGTGGTCTAAATCTAAAACAACGATACAGAGACTTCGCTGTTGGCGGCTGGCAAGGGTCAAAAAGCGTTCAATATCCTCTGTGGCTTTGCGGCGATTGCTCAGTCCTGTGAGGGGATCTACCTCCGCCAAGCGTTTTAGGAGGCGGGTACGCTCTAGGCGATTGATAATGCGAGTCACTAACTCAGGTCCCACAATTGGCTTATTGACAAAATCATCGGCACCGGCGGCAAAGAGTTGTGTGACAAGGGCTGGATCGGTGGTGGCAGTCAGAAAGAGGATGGGGAGCTGGCTCCAGCGAGGATCATTGCGGACAACTTGGCAGAGTTCTATGCCATTGATGCCGGGCATTTGCACATCGAGAATCACCAGTTCAGGATGGGTGGCCTCTAGGACATCCCAAAATTGATCGGGATTTTGCAGGGAGGTAACACTCATGCCCCAAGGTTCCAGGAGCCGTTTCAAAATGGCCAGGGTGATAGCATCATCGTCAACCGCCAAAATACTGGCAGAGTTGATTTCTTGGGGTTGCAATAACTGATCGAGAGCCTGCAACAGCCGCTCGACATCCACAGGCTTACTGAGGGTCATCCGTGAGCCAAGACGAATGGCGGCGAGGCGATCGCGCCACGTGTCCTGGGCGGTAAACACGAGGGCGGGGATGGGCGGACGCTGCTGCCGTAATTGCTGCAAAAACTCGCGGGTGGTCACCTCATCGGGCATCACTTCAGGATTGAGAATGACGGCATTGGGCCGACTCTCCTCCAGAAAGGCACAGACCAGCGGCCAGCTATCCATCGCAATGTAGCGAAATCCCCGATCAGCAGAACACTCCTCAAGGGAGTGAACTAATTCAGGATCGTGGTCAAGGTGGAGAACCAAGGGCAATCCTGAATCATTGTTCTTTTTTGGCTTGGCGGGGGCGATCGCGCTTAGAAGTTGCTGCACAATCCCCAGCAGGGCTTCTGGGGCACAGGGGTAGTGGCAGTAAATGACTTGGGCTTCCGGCTGGGTAGCTAAATCAATAGCGGTGAGAACCAAGATTGGCTCCTGAAACCCGCGATCGCGCACCTGCTGGCAAAAGACCTCCACTGCGGTGCCCAAATGCGATTCATCCACAATCAACAGGTGATAGCGACAACTGGCCAATAGTTCCCAGAGATCTTCAGGGCGTGCCACTACATCCACTCGATGATCAACAGTCGTGAGGATAGAGACCAGTGTTGCCGCTGCTGCTACATCCTCGTGATAGAGCAAAATGGCCATACGTAGGTGCAAGCCCCTGTGACTATCCACTACCCTACTGCTTTTTCTCAATCTTCCTCAAGTTCTTGAGGATACAGATTGCCCCCAGATGAGTTACATATCTTTAGGTTTTCACTGGTACTAAATGCCATTAATTCTCAACAGCAATGCTATAGTAGGCCTAGGCATTATTGAGTCTTAGTCTCAATAAGCTTCCCTGTTCATACCATACGTTTATCCAAGGAGGAAGAGTTATGGCGATCGCCAGTGAACCGCCAACCTCTGCGACTACCCCATCCCCCACAGGTGCAGGCCTGCAAACCTACGGCCAAGCCAACGTCAAGTACGACTGGTGGGCAGGCAATGCCCGCTTTGTCAGCCTTTCAGGGTTATTTATCGCTGCCCATGTGGCACAAGCAGCCCTGACTGTATTTTGGGCTGGCGCTTTTACGCTGTACGAAATTTCCCAGTACAAACCCGATCTGCCCATGGGGGAACAGGGTTTGATTTTATTGCCCCATTTAGCGACACTAGGATTTGGCATCGGCGAGGGGGGTAAAGTTGTCGATTTATACCCCTACTTTGTGATTGGCGCTGTACATCTCATTTCCTCGGCAGTGCTCGGTGCCGGTGCTCTCTTCCATACGTTCCGTGCCCCCCACGATCTCAGTACCGCCTCAGGGTGGGCGCGGCGCTTCCATTTCCGCTGGGACGATCCGAAACAACTGGGAATCATTCTGGGGCACCATTTGCTCTTTTTGGGATTGGGTGCCCTGCTGTTCGTGTTGAAGGCAACAATTTGGGGGGGGCTGTATGACGCAAATTTGCAAACAGTACGCCTTGTTACTGAACCCACACTGGATCCCTTTGTTATCTACGGCTACCAAACCCACTTTGCCAGCATTGATAATCTGGAAGACTTAGTGGGTGGGCATATCTATGTTGCCATTTTGCTCATTACAGGTGGGATTTGGCATATTCTTGTGCCGCCCCTGAATTGGGCACGGCAAGTGCTGATGTTTAATGCGGAAGCCATTCTCTCCTACTCCCTAGGCGGCATTGCCCTAGCGGGGTTTGTGGCGGCCTACTTCTGTGCAGTGAATACGCTCGCCTATCCCGTAGAGTTTTACGGTCCACCTTTAGAAGTCAAGTTGGGAATTGCTCCCTACTTTGCAGAGACAATCGACTTGCCTCTGGGGCAGCATACTCCCCGTGCTTGGTTAGCCAATGCCCACTTTTTCCTTGCCTTTTTCTTCCTCCAGGGGCATCTTTGGCACGCGCTCCGAGCCATGGGATTTAATTTCAAGCAACTGGAAGGTTTTCTCAATCCAGTTATTGAAAATTAATTGCAGCAGTTCTGCTCTTGAGTGTTAGCTACTGCCCTCGATCTCAGCGATCGAGGGTTTTTTATGAATTCAGGGAAGGCTTTCATTACTTTTGAGAATGTTTAGCACCCCTAAGCTGTCGCGCGATCGCCGGCGCAAAGAAAATCAAAAAAGCAATTTGAGCTGTAAAGACCCAGCCATAGTACCGCAGGACAGGGTGCAAATCCCACTGTGCCATGACCCCTAGACTGACCACTGTCCACAGGAGGATGACTGCTGGCAACAGCAGCTTCTGCTTTGGGTATGCCATGATTAAGATTCCGCTTGGGTTTCGTTTTGCATGGCCTGCATGCGGGCTTTGGCTTTGGCGGCACTCTTTTTCAGCGCTTGCAGACGCAGTTCATAGTGTTTGCGTTGGCGGCGGTTGGGCGCTTGCTCAATGAGGAATTTGAGGGCGCTGCCAAGACTTTTGTAGGCGTTGGGAAGTTCATAGCCAAAGCGGGTCGCCAGGGCGATCGCCCGTTCATCAGCAGCAATAGCTTCCTTGAGAACCTTTTCACTATTGTTGCGCCGGTAGAGTCGCCAACCCGAGAAAGCACACAGGCCAAGGGCAAGTGTGAGCAACAGGCCGTCCCGTACCCAGAGTTCGCCCACAGCACCCCCCAAACCAATGGCCAGTGCAGCCATCTCCCAGCCATCACGAGGAATCGTGTCATTTTGGATGCGAGCCACTTCATGCCAAAAGAGGAGGTTGCGTTGATCCTTGGCCAACTGATCCCAGCGTGCTAAATCAATTTGAATTTCCACCTCATCCTTGCCAATTTCTTCGCAGGTGATCAGGGGAGGATTTACCCCACTGGCTGGTTCAATCATCACCCAGCTTTGCAGCTCTGGTGGCAAGAGAGACTTAAGACGGCGCAATTCCGCTAAGTCGGAACGGGCAACTGAGGATGCAGCCGAGGTCATAGCACAACACAATCCTAGGGTATTTCTTACCTATCTTAACAGTTCAAAGCCGACTAATCGGGATGACAGGATTTGAACCTGCGACCCCTTCGTCCCGAACGAAGTGCGCTACCAAGCTGCGCTACATCCCGATAACTCATTTAGGATAGCATTTGCTGGCTTTTTCCTCAATTGGCCTGTGGGGATTAAGCAGTAAAGAAATTTAGGCCAAATTTAGTCCATTGTCCAAACTGGGGCGGCTAAAACTCTTTCTGAGAAACGATTTGAGGAGTCGGCTCTATTGCGGCACCCACAGATAGTCAAGGTCGAGTTCGCCTGCGCGGGTTTTCAACACACCAAGGATGTCTTGCCACTGACGATCGGAGATTTCGCCGTCCGGGCGATACCATTCGAGTTTTGCCAGAGTAATATCCTCAGGGCTGACCGCTAAGGTTTTATTCGTCGCTTCTCCATTGCATCGCGTGCGTGTTCGGTCAGAACTTAATCCATGCCGCCTCACTCGCAAAGGGCCATCACCTTAAGGCTCTCGACGCCCCGGTCGTCCACGATCTTGACTGCGATGCGCCGGTATTCGCCCAACTCGAAGGGCAGCGACTCGGTGCCCCAGTAGGCGCGGATGCGCTCCAGGCGCACAGTCATCCTCAGTTGCATGTCGAGAGCGCCGCAAGGGCCTCCTTCACTTCCCCGGCTTTGGTTTTGAAGATCAACAACCTCCGTGCGAAATGCGGTTATCTGCGAGTCTTTCTCCATCAATTCTCGCGCCACATCGTATTTGCCCGCTTGGAAGGCTTGACTTCCTTCTCGATTCAGCGCCTCAATAACATTCTCCATTTCCTTTAGCACTATGTCAAAGACAATTGCGACCTCGTTTTGGTTCACCG
>NZ_CALGOG010000091.1:0-8158 GCF_937958135.1 uncultured Thermosynechococcus sp.
GGGTGGCCACGGCCTACTACCAACTCATGACATTTGCAGCCCATCCGCTGTTCTCATTCCTGTGGTTATTGGGTTTAGGGGTGGTGATGGGGATGGTGATCATGGGCTTGAAATACTGGGGCGATCGCCAGCGGTTTTCTACCCTAGGGAGGGAGTGATCGTGCTCTTGCAACTCCAGGACTATATCAAGAACCGTCAAATTGTGTCTTTGCGGGAATTGGCGACCCATTTTCGGGCACCGCCGGCAGCAATTGAACCCATTTTGGAGCAGCTCATCCGCAAAGGCCGGGTGCAAAAAGTAGCCCCTGGCCACTGTGGCAGTTGTAACCAATGCAGCCCGGAGACCTTTGAACTTTACCAATGGAGAATCAGCAATGCTATCCGAAGCAATGACAAATCGGCTCAATGAACAGATCAACCTTGAAATCTACTCAGCGCATCTCTACTTGCAAATGAGTTCTTGGTGTGCCCACAAAGCTCTCGAAGGCTGTGCGACATTCCTCAGTCAGCATGCCGACGAAGAGATGGCTCACATGCGACGCCTGTTGAATTACATGCACGAAACCGGGGCTTTGGCCATTCTAGGGGGTATGGAAGCGCCTCCGCACACCTTTCAGTCTCTCAAGGAGATGTTCAGCAAAGTCTATGAGCATGAACAGTTCGTGACCCACAAAATCAATGAGCTAGTACACTTGGCAGATACGGAACCTGACTATGCAACATTGCAATTCTTGCAGTGGTACGTTGCTGAACAACACCAAGAGGAATTTTTATTCAAGAGCATCCTCGACAAAATTGAACTGATTGGCACAGAGGGGCAGGGACTCTTCTTTATTGACCAAGAAATTGGCAAGCTTGCCGCAGCCAAGTCGCCCAGTAACCCTAAAATATAGTTGACGCCCGTTGCCCGAAAAGTTAGGTGTCGCTTGAGAAAGTGTCATAGGACGCTCTACAGGTCTTTGAAAACCTAAAGTATGGTTTAGTTAGTGAGGAGTGATTCGCAAACGGAAGTCCTGGGGTCGAAACACGGCAAGACTCCCAGGGCTTTTTATTTGGGTTTGAAGCAGATACATTAAAAGTATGCCGTTGCGAATTTCTGGCCAGCGATCGCTCAAAACACTTCCCGGCCACAGCACTCGACCCACAAGGGCAAAGGTTCGCCAGGCAATTTTTAACATCTGGCAAGGCCGCTTGGAAGGCTGTTATTGGCTTGATTTGTGCGCCGGTACGGGCGCAATGGGAGCAGAAGCTCTTGTTCGCGGTGCTCAATGGGTGGTGGGGATTGAGCAATCTCCCCAAGCCTGTCAAGCCATTCGGCAAAACTGGTCAGCCTTGGCTCAACCCCATCAGCACACCCTCCTCTTGCGGGGGGATGTCCGCCAGAAACTCCTCCAACTCCCTGTGCCGCAATTTGACTTTATCTACTTTGATCCCCCCTACAAGAGCGATCTATATCTCCCCGTTCTGCGGTTACTTTGGCAACAAGGGTGTCTGAGGCCAACGGGGGAAATTGCCGTTGAGTGTCACACCAAAAACCCACCGGATTTAGAGGCCATTCTAGCGATCGGCTGGCAACAGCAGCGAATTAAAATCTATGGCAGTACAACGGTGCTCTTCTTTTGTGGCCACTGAATTTGACGTTTACGCGGCAATTTCATCCTTCCGAAATTGGGAATATTCACTCGGCAGTTTGGCGGTTGCAGGAGGCCCTGCACGCGCGGTACAGTGTCCATAAATCCTGCAGCGGGCCAGGGAGTGCGTCTGGCCAAGAGCCTGTTATCTAGCGAATCAATTCCTTTACGCCATCAACGGCCAAGGAGGGAGTTGGATTGCTGGGTGCCCCGCCCGTTCTCCCAAGGTCTCGCCAGTGGTTCCTCAACAGGGATTTTCTATGCAAACTCGCCCCCTCGGTCGCACGGAGATTCAAATTACGCCGCTCATTCTTGGCACTTGGCAAGCCGGCAAACGTTGGTGGGTCGGCATTGAAGATGAGGAGTCCATTCGCACGATTCGCGCAGCGGTGGAAGCGGGGATGACCACCATTGATACGGCGGAGGTTTATGGGGAGGGTCACTCAGAGCGGATAATAGCCGCAGCCGTAGGAGATCTGCGCGATCGCTGTGTCTATGCAACGAAGGTGTTTGCCAACCATTTGCGCTACAAAGAAGTCATTGCCGCCTGCGAGCGATCGCTCCGTAACCTTAACACCGACTACATTGACCTGTATCAAATTCACTGGCCGGCGGGTTCCTTTGGTTCAGAGGTTGTGCCCATTGAGGAAACCATGCAGGCGATGGTGGAGTTGAAAGTTGCCGGCAAAATCCGTGCCATTGGGGTCTCCAACTTCTCCCGTGCCCAACTGGCTGAGGCAATGCAGTACGGGCGCATTGACAGTGTCCAGCCTCCCTATTCCCTCTTCTGGCGTTGGGCAGAAACAGAGTTAATTCCCTTTTGCATTGAGCACGACATTACCATTTTGGCCTACTCCCCCCTAGCCCAAGGATTACTCACGGGTCGCTTTGGGCCTGACCATCGGTTCGATCCTGAGGATAACCGCGCCAAAAACCAGCTCTTTCAAGGGGAAACCTATGCCCGTGCCCTCGAGGCCATTGAACTTATGAAACCCATTGCCACCAGCTTGGGGACAACGGTGGGGAATCTGGCGCTGGCCTGGGTCTTGCATCAACCGCAAACCTGTGCCATTGTTGGCGCCCGCCATCCAGAGCAGGTGTTAGAAAACATCAAAGCGGCTGACCTGCACTTGGATGAGTCTATTTTGGCTATGCTGGATGAGATTAGCCAGCCGGTCATCGCCACTCTTGATCCCAAGAATCCAGTAATGTGGAAGTGGTAGTTCAGATTCACCAGCCTCTCTATGGAACTCCTCGTTCTTGGTGGAATTGTTCTCTACTTCTTTATTGCCCTGCGCTTTTGGCAAGGATTTCACCGCACGTACTACACCCAATCGCGCTTTGTTCTCAGCGTGCTGTGGCTACCCCTGCTTATGAATAAGTCCTATCGCGAAAACTTCCGTCGCGCGTTACTGGGCTAGGTGGAAGGAGCAATTTGGCTGATTGGCGGCACCCATGAGAGTCGTTGGATTGCGGATTTAATCCTATCCCAAGGGTTTCCCTGCTGGGTAAGTGTGACCACATCAGCCGCCTCTGGTCTCTATCCAGCCCATCCGTTGCTCACATGCCATGTCGAGCGCTTGACCTCTAACCGCGCCCGCGAGTTAATTCAACAACACGCCATTCGCGGGATTGTGGATGCTTCCCATCCCTTTGCAGCGGAGATCTCTGCCCTTGCCATGCAGCTTAGCCAAGAGCTGGAGCTACCTTACCTGCGCTTTGAACGCCCCAATTTACCCCCAGCAACGGGTATTTATACAGATTTACCTACGCTACTGCAAAGTAATCTCTTGGTGGGGGAGCGAGTGTTGTTGACGGTGGGGGTAAAACAGTTGGCGGCCTTTGCTCTCCTCCAGCGTCAGGCAACGCTCTTTGCACGCATCTTGCCCACAGTCACTGCCCTAGAAGCCGCCTTAGGGGCTGGGTTCGATCGCCGGCGCTTAATTGCCATTTTCCCGCCTGTATCCCTTGAGCTAGAGCGCGCTCTTTGGCAACAGTGGCAGATTACCGCGGTGGTGACCAAGGCGTCGGGCAACGAGAGTGAGCAGATCAAGCAGACCCTTGCCCGTGAGTTGGGGGTCAAACTGATTACCCTACAGCGGCCGCCGCTGAGTTATCCGCGCCAAACCAGCGATCGCGCCGGTGTCGAGGCCTTTTTGCAGGAGTTAGCCCCCCCTAGACAAAGCGATCCGTGACCGCCCCCAGGCTACTAGAAGAGACGAGTTTGGCATACTTTGCTAAAACGCCACGGGTATAGCGCGGTGCCGGCGGCTGCCACTTGGCGCGGCGTGCGGCCAGTTCTTCCTCGCTGACATTCAATTGCAGGAGTCGCTGATGGGCATCAATGGTAATGGAGTCTCCCTCCTCCACAAGGGCAATTGTTCCCCCCACCGCAGCTTCCGGCGCAACGTGACCCACCACCATACCATAGGTCCCGCCGGAGAACCGACCATCGGTAATGAGGCCAACGCTATCCCCTAAACCGGCACCGATAAGGGCAGAGGTGGGAGCCAGCATTTCCCGCATCCCTGGACCGCCAACGGGGCCTTCATAGCGGATGACAATGACATCACCGGGGTTGATCTTGCCGGCAAGAATTGCTTCTAAACAGGCTTCCTCGGAGTCAAAGACGCGGGCAGGCCCGGTGATCTGGGGATGTTTTACGCCGGAGAGCTTGGCAACTGCCCCTTCAGTGGCTAAATTCCCCTTGAGAATAGTCAAGTGGCCGGTGGCGTAAAGAGGCTGGTCAAAGGGACGAATCACCTCTTGGTTGGGGTCGGGGGTATCGGGCACATCGCGCAGCCGCTCGGCAATGGTTTCGCCTGTAATCGTCAGGCAATCGCCGTGGAGTAGGCCGGCATTGAGGAGCATTTTCATGACTTGGGGAATGCCGCCCGCCCGATGCAGATCGGTGGTAACGTATTGCCCTGAGGGTTTGAGGTCGCAGAGGACAGGCACCCGTTGGCGAATGGTTTCAAAGTCATCAATGGTCAACGGTACCTCGGCACTGTGGGCGATCGCCAGAAAGTGCAGCACTGCATTTGTCGAGCCACCGATCGCCATGATCACGCTGAGCGCATTTTCAATGGATTGGCGGGTGATAATATCGCGGGGACGGATATTTTTGCGGATGGCTTCCACGAGCACTTTGCCCGCCAGCTCCGTGCTGTCTGCCTTTTCGGCATCCTCCGCCGCCATGGTTGAGGAATACATCAAGCTCATACCCATGGCTTCAAAGGCCGAGGACATTGTATTGGCTGTAAACATACCACCACAGGAACCTGCCCCTGGACAGGCATGGTGTTCAATGGCATGGAGCGTGGCTTCATCCATTTTGCCGGCACTAAACTGACCCACAGCTTCAAAAGCACTGACAACGGTAAGGTCTTGCCCCTGCCAGTGACCGGGCTTAATTGTGCCCCCATAGACAAAAATGGCGGGAATGTTCATCCGTGCCATGGCAATCATTGCCCCGGGCATGTTTTTATCGCAGCCGCCGATCGCCAACACCCCATCCATACTTTGGGCATTACAGGCAGTCTCAATCGAATCGGCAATCACATCCCGCGAAACGAGGGAGTATTTCATCCCTTCGGTGCCCATGGAAATACCATCGCTGACGGTAATTGTGCCAAACAACTGGGGCATCCCCCCTGCGGCGCGAATGCCCGCTTCGGCACGACTGGCTAAGGTAGCAATCCCCATATTGCAAGGGGTAATGGTGCTGTAGGCACTGGCCACCCCAACAATCGGCTTGTTAAAATCCTCATCGCCAAAGCCCACGGCTCGCAGCATGGCTCGGTTGGGGGTGCGTTGAATGCCTTCGGTAATGATGCGACTGCGCCAGTTGTCTGCCATAGTGTTCTCGCGATCGGCCTAAACATTAATAAAACATCTCTTTATTTTCCCCCACCTGTGGGCGATCGCTCTAGGGGGCTAGCCAAATAAAACATCAAAGCAGTTAATAATCCAAGACCGGAAAGATACTTGACACTGTTGGGAATCAGGGGATTCGGTGACCAAAAGCCCTCAATTATACCCGCAATCACTAGGAGCGGCACGATCCCAAACATCAGTTGCGCGGCTAGAGTCCCATTGCGCTTCAAGGCGCTAAGGCGACGGTATCGCCCCGGCAAGAGAATCGCCTGCCCCAGCAACAGACCTGCCGCCCCCGCTAGAAAAATGGCGGGCAACTCTAAAGCACCATGGGGACTGACAAAAGCCCAAAAGGGATACTCTAGGTTGTTTTGCGCCACAAGGGCAGCGATCGCCCCCATGTGCAAACCATTGTTCCAGAGGATATAGAGGGTTCCCAGCCCCCCTAGAATTCCCCCCGCCAACATTGCAAAGGCCACACTCAGGTTATTGGTCATGATGGCACTAGAAGCCAAGGGTTCAACCCCCACAATTGACCCCATCCACAGCTTCCCCTCCTTTTCCACCAAGGACAGAATGTCCGAGGGCACCACCAGTTCCAAAAACTGGCGATCGCGCCACGCATACCACCAAGCGATCGCAGCAGCTCCAAGAAAGACCCCCAAGGCAAAGGCCGTATAGCCCCACGTTTGCTGAACAACCGCTGGGAAGCCCCGCTGGAAAAACCCCCAGACCCTGCGCCAATCTTGGGAGCGCCGCCCCTGATAGATTTGGCTGTAGCCCCGCAACGTCAACCCCTGCAAATAGTTGACAAGACTACTGCCCAGGCGGCGCGTTTTTGCCCGTGCCAAGTCCGCACTGACCACGCGGTACAACTGACTGAGGCGGCAAATCTCCGTTGCCGATAGCCCCTGAATCCCCGCCGTCTCAGCACGGTTGAGGAGTTGCTCGAACTCAAGCCACTGCGGCTCCTGCCGTATCAACCAGCGTTCAACATTCATGATCCATTGATTCCTCTTGAATCGCCCCCAAAAAGGACTCTAGGCGTTTGCGAGGAATGTAGGGCCAGCCGCCATTGGTTTCAATATCCCGCAGCAGTTTATAGAGCGCTTGGCGATTGGTGGGCAACGCTGCCTGAAACTGATTGTCACAAATTTCGCGGTGCAATTGCTCCAAAAGACGCAGCAGTGCCAGTAGGTCATGGACATTCCCGTTGGCTTGGTCAGCCGCCATGCGGATACGTTCCGCAAGGGCACTGAGGTCGGTTGGACTTAAATGCGATGGCGAGGAAATCATCTTTTTCTATAGAGCTTTTTGAATTGGGAATAAGGATTTTCTAGCACAGTTGCTAGGATGGCAACACGACTAGAGGAAGAGGTTTTGTGACAATGCTTCGGACATCTGTTGCCCTTGGGGGGCAGCAACGTTGAGCCTAGGTTGGGCGATCGCCCCCTCTGTCTTGGCAGAAATGGAAGTGGCTCGCGTGTACACCGTAGATATGCACTCCCGTCGCTTCTATAGGAATAGGAACGGCATTACCCAAGTGGATTTTAGCCTCTCGACCCGTGGAGACGATTACCGGCATCGGGCAACTGCCTCTTGTAATCCCTACAACGTTTGAGTCCTGCGGTTGGGATTGGACGGCAACCAAAAGCTATCCCCCCTCCGATAGCAGGGGATATTGCCCGTGCGGTCTGCCGTCGTTAGCCTGCCGTTGCGCCAATACCCCGTGCGAGGTCAGCGGGAGCAAAGACCCCTAGCTCAGTGATAATGCCGCTAATTAAATGGGCAGGGGTGACATCAAAGGCAGGATTGTAAAAATCCACCCCAGCCGGCGTAATGCGGCTAAACCCCACCTGATAGATTTCTTGGGGGTGTCGCTCTTCAATGGGAATTTCCGCCCCAGTGGCAATTTTGGTGTCAATGGTAGAAAGGGGTGCCGCGACAAAGAAGGGAATGTTGTGGGCTTTGGCGGCAAGGGCAACGCTATAGGTGCCAATTTTGTTAGCGGTGTCCCCATTTAGGGCAATGCGATCGGCACCCACCACCACCGCATCAATCATCCCCCGCTGCATACAGTGAGCCGCCATCGTATCGGCAAGCAGGGTGACGGGAATGCCCTCCTGCACACATTCCCAAGCAGTTAATTTCGCCCCCTGCAGGCGAGGACGAGTTTCATCGGCATAGAGCCGCTCTAAGCGACCCGCTGCCCAAGCCGCACGCACTACCCCTAACGCTGTTCCATAGCCTGCTGTCGCTAGGGCACCGGCATTGCAGTGGGTGAGCAGGCGCAACTTCTCGGGAGTTTTCGGCAGGACACTGAGGCCGTTTTCGCCAATGGCTTGACAGGTTTGCACATCTTCACGGGCAATGCTTTGGGCGGTTTCAAGAAGGTGCTGCTGCAATTCCTCCAAAGTGGCTGTGGGTTGCTGGGCTGCCCTTAGCATCCGATCAATCGCCCAAAATAAATTCACTGCGGTGGGACGTGTTTGGCGCAATTCCGAGGCGACCTTCTCAAGGTGAACCAAGAACCCCTCGCGATCGCTCCCTTTGTACTCTCTTGCGCCCAAAACCATGCCAAAGGCCGCGGCCACACCGATCGCCGGCGCACCCCGTACAACCATTGTCCGAATGGCAGTGGCCATCTCCGC
>NZ_CALGOG010000092.1:0-9851 GCF_937958135.1 uncultured Thermosynechococcus sp.
TAGGGATTGCCGCTGCTGTTGCACTTGGAGATAGACCAAAAGGGCATTGATATCCGCCGGATTCACTCCACCAATACGGCTGGCTTGACCAATAGTGAGGGGGCGGATAGCACTCAGTTTTTCCCGCGCCTCCATCGAAAGGGTGGGGATGGCAAAGTAATCTAAATCCGCAGGGAGCGGACGCTGTTCTTGGCGGGCAATCTGCTCAATTTCCCGTTGCTGCCGCTCAATGTAGCCGGCGTACTTAATGGCAATTTCAACGGCTTCCTTTTCTTGGGGAGTCAAGTTTGGATTCCCAAGGCCATGGCGATCCAGTAGGTCGTAGTGTACCCCCGATCGCCGGAGCAACTCATCAAGGGCAATGGCGCTCTTAATCGCTTGACCCGTCGCAGCCACAATCGCCTCGCCCACCGGTTCATGGGCTTTAATGCGCGTCCTCTGGAGGCGTTGGGTCTCAGCTGCTAGGCGCTGTTGCTTTGCTTGAAACACCTGCCACTGGGCTTCACTCACCAAGCCAATCTCATACCCCAAGGGGGTGAGCCGCTGATCCGCATTATCGGATCGCAAGACGAGGCGATACTCCGAGCGGCTGGTGAGCATGCGGTAGGGTTCCCGCAGTTCCTTGGTACACAGATCGTCAATCAGGGTGCCGATGTAGCTCTCTTGGCGTGGGAATGTGATCATCGGTTTTCCCTGCACAAAGCGAGCTGCATTAATCCCGGCCACAATCCCTTGGGCGGCTGCTTCTTCATAGCCGGTGGTGCCGTTGATTTGCCCGGCGCAGAACAGCCCCTGAACCTTCTTGGTCATCAGCGTGGGAAAGCACTGAGTCGCCGGCAGGTAGTCGTATTCCACCGCATAGGCCGGACGCAGCATGATACAGTTTTCTAGCCCCGGCAACGTGCGCAACAGTTGTAGTTGCAGGGGTTCTGGTAGCCCCGTGGAAAACCCTTGAATGTAGAGTTCTGGCGTATCGCGGCCTTCGGGTTCAATGAAAATTTGATGGCTCTCTTTATCGGCAAAACGTACAATTTTATCCTCAATGCTGGGGCAGTAGCGGGGACCTTTGGCATCTACCCAACCACCATAGACCGGGGTAAGGTGCAGATTCTCACGAATCAATTGGTGGGTGGCAGCGGTGGTGCGCGTCAAGTAGCAGTTCATTTGGGGCCTTTCCACCCATGCCGTGGGGTCAAAGCTAAACCAGCGCACCTGCTCATCCGGCGGTTGCGGTTCCAGCTTGCTGTAGTCCACCGATCGCCGATCCACCCGTGCGGGCGTTCCTGTTTTCAAGCGATCCACCTCAAAGCCGAGACGGGCTAAGGTCTGTGAGAGTCCCTCTGCAGCAAATTCACCAGCGCGACCCGCAGGCATGGATTTATCTCCCACCCAAATGCGGCCACCGAGGAACGTTCCCGTGGTCAGGATCACCGCCTGACAGCGAAAGGCCACCCCAAAGTAGGTTTCAACCCCAATCACCGTGTCGTTAGCGTCCAGAATGAGGTCTGTGACCATGCCTTCGCGCAGTAGCAAGTTAGGTTGATTTTCCACCACTTGCTTCATGACGGCGCTGTATTCGCGCTTGTCTGTTTGCGCCCGCAATGCCCAGACCGCCGGCCCCCGTGAGGCGTTCAATAATCGCTTTTGCAGATAGGTGCGATCGGTCACTCGGCCAATTTCGCCCCCTAGGGCATCCACCTCATGCACCAGTTGCGATTTTGCGGGGCCACCCACCGCAGGATTACAGGGCTGCCAAGCAATTTTATCGAGGTTGAGGGTCAGCAAAAGGGTACGACAGCCCAACCGCGCCGTTGCTAAGGCCGCTTCACAGCCCGCATGACCGGCACCGACAACAATGACCTCAAATTCATCCTGAAACGGACGCAGTGTTGACATGGCGATTGCACCCTAGTGAGCCAAAAATGGTTTAGAAGAGTGTGGCACTACTGGAAAAGCCTGATAAGAGTTGGACAAGGAATTGCAGGAGGAAGAAGGCAATAATTGGCGAAAAGTCCAGACCACCGATGGGGGGAATCAGACCACGAAAGAGATTCAGATAGGGATCTGTTAACTGACTGATAATTGAAAAGGGTGGATTGTACCAGTTGATATTGGGAAACCACGACAGCAGAACCCGAATCAGGAGAATGATAAGGTAAAACTGTAAAAAGTTCGCAACTCCCATCAACAGAATGGGGAGAACGGGTGCCTCAGTCATTGGTATTCCCCTTGCAAATTCAAGTTCACCCCTTATTGTACCAATGCTGGCAGAAACCTTAGCCTTTACCGCCAGCGGTCAACCTCCCTCGCTAGACTAGAGAGGAGAAGCTTATGCACTCATTCTCAAAAATTGTCGGTCGGCGCCTCCACAGGGGAGCGATCGCCAAAGGATAAGGAGATTAGAGAACTGTCCGACAGCGGCTTTGACTGGTTTGGGTGTGTTCCCTCCTGGGGAAAAGGGCTGTATTCTGGATTGCGGCGTTTTCATTGATATTCAACTGAAGTTCAGGGGTTCAATATGTTACAGATGTCGGCCACGGGTCATACACTGGTGGGCACCTATGCCCTGATTGGATTTACCATCTCCGGCCTATCGTTTTTGCGAACTTGGGTACAGCGGCAGTACAAGGGTTCTGTCCCCCGTTTGAAGGAAGAGTGCGATCGCCTGCACAAACTTGTTAGCGAGCAAGCCCAGCGTATTGAAGGGCTAAAGGAACTGGTTACCCGTAGCGAACAGGAGCGCGATCGCCAGCGCCAAGAAATCGAGCAATTGCGCTCAGAGGTGGAGCGACTGCAAAACCGCTGTCAAGAACTAGAAGATCAGCAACAGCAACTGCAAACTGAAGTGAGTGACTACCGCCAGCAGGTGGCGGAATTGACAAATGCCCTCAACAATAGCCAAGCAGAAAATGAGGCGTTACGGGAGAATTGCGATCGCTATCGCCAGGAGCTAGAAACTGCTTACCAGCACAGGAGCAGCCTCGAAGAGGAATATGCTAGGCAAACGGCAACACTGACCGCTTCTTTAACCACGATGGAGGCCACCTGTCGGGAAAAAGAGGCAGAGCTAGCGGTCTGCCATGCCACGGTGAGCGATCGCGAACGTGAAATCGAAGGGCTACACCACGAAATAGCAGACCTTAACCGAGAAGTCGAGCAGCTTCAGCAAACCGTTGAACACCTGCAAACCCAGAAACAAGGGGCAAATATCTACGCCCAATGGCTGACATGGCTCAGCAGCACCGTGGCGATTGCGGCTCTGGTACTCAACCTTGGCCCTTGGAGTCCCCTGTGGATACCCATCTATTCTCACTTGCCCATGTTTTCCTAGAAATTGAAATCGTTGACCAAGGGTCGGGGCACAACATTGCCCCTTTTTTGTTTTACTCCTCTTCAGTGGCATTCAGAAAAGGAACTTAGCATAGGCAGAAACCATCCAAAAACCTATGTCTATCAGCAGGCTCGCTCGACCCACCCTTGAGTCTCCAAGAACCCAAGAGACAGCCTTTTTCTGAATTATGAGGAGACATCAAGGAAAGGCCATCCTGTGATCTTTGAAGGGTATAGCGAGAACGGCTAAAGGCGGTCTGCGCAGCATCCTTGGTGGGATATGGAGCTGGAAGCATTGACGGAACAACCTGGGACTGATGCTCAAACCCTTGATTTGCTGCAACTGGCTTAGGCAATGGTTCAGAGTCTTTGCCCTGCCCTTGTGACAGTTTGGCTTTGCCCCACTGAGAGGGGGTGTTCTCGGCAAAAAGTCAACTAAAACCTCTATTGCTTCAACGCTGGCCAGGGCAGCGCAGACGAAAAGAAACGGGCAGAAGACACTGTAAAAACAGGCACACTCTCCTGCCCAAGCGGTTTGATTCTAGCCAACCACAGAAGCTGTGCTGCGCCGCCGTCGAATTCCTGTTGTCACAGGAGGGGTGACGTCAATGGATTGCAGGAGCAATAGGACTGAGGCATTGCCCTGAAGTTCACGGCGCACGAGGCGCACCAGTTCCCGTTCAATGTGGGCTTTGACCCCCGCCCAATCTATATCGCCGTTGCGGGCATATTCACTCCAGCGATCGCTCAAGGCAGTTTCGACCGTGGCATGCACCCAGGCCTGCCAAGCCTGTGGCTCAATGGCCGTGACCACGCCTTGCAGGTGGACTTCAGGAATCGCTTTTAGAGTGCCATCAGTACCTACCGCTATCGCCACGGTGATAATGCCTTCTTCAGCCAGTTGTTGTCGCTCCTGCAGCACATGGGCTTTGACAATGCCACCCCGATCCAGTAGCTCAATGCCGGCGGGCACCTTGTCTATGACACGAATCGAGTCACGGGTGAGTTCCACGACATCGCCGTTGTCAATAATCACCATATTCTCAGGAGGAATCCCCATGCTCTGAGCGGTTTGGGCGTGTTTCACTAACATGCGGTGCTCGCCATGCACAGGTAAAAAGAATTTTGGCTTCGTCAACGCCAGCATCAGTTTTTGATCCTCTTGGCAGGCATGGCCAGAGACGTGAATGCCCTGTTCGCGACCGTAGATGACTTTAGCTCCCTGCATCATCAAACGATCAATCATGTTGACTACGGCAATCGTGTTCCCCGGAATGGGATGAGCCGAGAGAATCACCGTATCGCCGGAGCGAATTTTAATTTTGTTGTGTTCCCCTTTAGAAATCCGCGTCAGTGCCGAAAGAGGTTCCCCTTGGGAGCCGGTGGTCAAGTACATCACTTGGTGATCGGGGTACTTGTGCATCATGTGCAGTGGCACAAAGAGATCATCGGGGCAGCGAATGTAGCCCAACTGCCGTGCATGGGCAATCACATTGAGCATCGAGCGACCCAAGACAGAAACCACTCGGCCATACTTTTGTGCCAATTCTAAGGCCATATTGAGGCGATGCACTGACGAGGCAAAGGTGGTAAAGATAATCCGCCCCGTGGCTTGGCTAAAGGCACGATCCAAGTTGGGGAAAACCGATCGCTCCGAGGGGGTGTAGCCGGGGACTTCTGAGTTGGTGGAGTCACTAATTAGACAGAGCACACCCTTTTCACCATGCTCCGCGAGCCGCTGAATGTCAAAGCACTCCCCATCCACAGGGGTAAAGTCAAACTTGAAATCCCCTGTGTGGATAATGACGCCAATGGGGGTATGAATGGCCACCGAGAAGCTATCGGCAATGGAGTGGGTATTGCGGATATACTCCACGAGGAAGTTTTTGCCCAAGCGCACCATCTCTCGAGGCCGGACTGGGCGAAGTTCGGTGCGATCGGCCACCCCGGCTTCTTCGAGTTTCCCTTGCAGCAAGGCCATGGCAAGGCGAGGGCCATAGATAACGGGAATATCAAACTGCTTGAGGTGAAAGGGAATACCCCCAATGTGATCTTCGTGACCGTGGGTAACAATCATCCCCTTAATTTTGTCGCGATTTTGCCGCAAGTAGGTCATGTCGGGCAGCACGATATTCACCCCATGCATACCATCGGTGGGAAAGGCTAGCCCTGCGTCCAGCAAAATGATTTCATCTTGGAATTCAAAGACACAGGTGTTCTTGCCGATTTCGTGCAGCCCACCCAGGGGAATGATTTTTAAGGCAGCCGTTGCAGCGGATTGACTCATAGGTCTCCTTACAGTGAAATGAACAAAAAAGTGTAGCTTGGCAAATGTCCTGCGTTGCCCTAAGACTTCAGTAGGCCAAGGTCATCTAAAACGGTCTTCAATTGGCCAATCACAGCGTCACTCGCAGACGTGAGGGGTAGTCGGGGTTCACCCACCGGCCAACCTTGGAGGCTGAGGGCAGCTTTAATCGGAATCGGATTCGTCGTCACGAATAAAACCTTAAACAGTGGCAATAGTTGACAGTGAATAGCCGTGGCTTTGGCCGTTTCTCCTTGGACAAAGGCTTGAATCATCTCTTGAATACGTGAGCCAACAAGGTGACTGGCCACACTGACTACACCATAACCACCAATGGCCAGTAATGGCAACGTCAGGGAGTCGTCGCCGGCGTAAATGCGAAAAGTCGGCGGTAGGGCAGCGCGCAGGGCACTGGCTTGATCAAGGCTGCCACTGGCCTCTTTAATAGCCACAATGTTAGAGTGCTCTTGAGCAAGGCGGATAACCGTTTCTGGGAGCAAGTTTTGTCCTGTGCGGCCGGGAATGTTGTAGAGCATGAGGGGAAAGTCTGGCACCGCCTTGGCGATCGCCTGAAAATGGGCGTAGAGTCCCTCCTGGGGGGGTTTATTGTAGTAGGGTACAACCAACAGCGCACCATCGAGACCCAGTTCTGCGGCCTTGGCTGTGGCATGGATTGCTTCCCGAGTAGAGTTGGAGCCGGTTCCCGCAATGATCTTGGCTTTGCCGGCCACCGCCTGCCGCACCGTTTGAAAGAGTTGAAATTCTTCGTCCCAAGTGAGGGTAGGGGATTCCCCTGTTGTACCGCACACCACAATGCCGTCGGAGCCGTTGGCCACAAGGTATTGCGCTAGGTTCGCTGCCACCTCGTAGGCGATCGCGCCATCGGCGGTAAATGGCGTAATCATGGCGGTAATCACACGTCCAAAGTCAGTCACAGTCTATCCTCAGCTAAGTTTTGTTGCAGTTGCCGAATCGTCACCGCCCCCCGTTGCCAGCCTTGGGGCGAGCAATAAATGGTCAAATTCTCTTCAATCGCAGTAATTTGGTAGCCCTTGTCCTTTAGCCATGCCTCCAGTCGTGAAAGTTGCAGCGGTGCTACCGCAAGGACTTGCGTATGATTCCAATAGGCAGCGATCGCGCCCACCGTTAGTCCCCAACGGTAGGGCAAAGGAGACAACAGGCTCCAATGACAAATTTGGCTCAAACTTAGGCAGGTGATGGCAGTCACACAAGCAAAGTAGTAAATGAACACTACCTTGACATCTAAGCCTTCGATGGCGGGGGGGTCAGCGGTTGTGGGGGAGTTGGGCATAGGCACTTAGTTGAGGGCTTGGGCACGCTCGTAGGCCGCTTTTACCGTTTGCATGAGGGTTCCACGCACACCAGCAACTTCCAGTACTTCGAGACCGGCAATGGTTGTCCCCGCAGGACTGGTGACTGCGTCCTTGAGTTGCGCTGGATGCAACCCGCGCTCTCTAAGTAATTGTACTGTGCCTGTTATTGTGCCATAAACGAGTTCCTGTGTCAGCGATCGCGACAGACCCACTGCCACCCCGGCATCACACAGCGCCTCCACAATCAGTGCTATAAAGGCAGGGCCAGAGCCAGACAGGGCCGTGACCGCATCCATTTGCCCTTCACTGACAGTCACCACCTGCCCCAGCACCCCTAGCAAATTCTTAATCTTTTGAATCTCCAGTTCACTGGCTACACTATCGCCGGCTAGGGCAATCACTCCGGCGCCCACCTGTGCCGGTGTATTGGGCATTGCTCGAAAAATCAACCGCTGGGGAAAGAGTTGCCGCAGCCGCCCGCTGTGGATGCCCGCCATGATTGAAAGGACAACCCCCCCACTTTGAGCCACCGGCGTATCCGCCAATTCTGACTCAATATCGGCAAAGACCTGTGGCTTGACTGCCAGCAGGAGAGTTTCGGCGGTAGCCACCTCTAGGTTTGTGGTCACTTTGACCCCGTAACTCTCAGCTAAATAGTGCTGCCGCTGGGGCGATCGCGCCGACACCCAAACCTGCTCCGGTAACAGACCATCTGCAAGGAGTCGCGCAAGCATGGCCTCCGCCATGCGACCACAGCCAATGATCCCAAAGGCAGGCACCCTAGGCACTGCGCTGTTGTTGGGCATCCATACCCCAAGCAGAGGGTGGGGTACCGGGTGTGGAGGTTGCACTTGGGCGAACCCCACCCACTTGGGTGCTCACTTGAACACAGCTTGGCGTAAATAGGAAAATACTTTCGCCAATGCGTTCTTGGTGACCATCAATGGTGTAGGTAGCACCGGCAACAAAGTCCACCGAGCGTTGAGCTTGCTCTGGCTCCATCAAGGTCAAATTCAACACCACAGACTTGCGCTCCTTGAGGGCTTTGATCACCTCAGGCATTTCACTAAAACTGCGCGGCTGCATCACCAAAACTTCTGCCACTGCACCCCACCAGCGACCCGTATTGGGCATACCAATTACATTAGAAGGACTAGAAGGGGCTGATCCTGTCGGCACTGAGGGGGAGTGGTGGGTGTCAAAGTCCTGACTCAAGGTTGGCCGTGATGTGGGCAACGGTTCCACGTCAGAGTTCATGGTTACCGCTCGTGGCGTTCCTTGAGGGTATTCCTCATCGTAAATATCAGTCTCTGGGGTTAGACCCATAAGGTCACGGAGTTTGCCCAACATAACGACTCACTATTGCTCCCAATAAACGTAGATAGTTCTAAAGTGATCTAACGCGCCATGGCGAAGGTCACCACGACAGTTCAGGACGGTAAAAGCCAGATGATATGTTTCATGTTTTAACAACCCTAGTTTCGTGGCTAAAAGGGAACCTATGCACGAACGTCCACGATAGTTGCGTTAAAACAGGAGAATTCAACTGGCCATTTTACACGAAACCTAAAGAATAAGATGAATTTGGCCTTAAGTGTCTCGCTTTTGCGCGGGTTTGTCAAGCGCAAGAATCTCTTAGTTGGGCTGACTAGCGGAATAGGAAACCAAAAGGTTACTCCCTAAATTCGCTCTAAAATCAGCGATCGCGATTTTGCACCTTTGACATCTTCCCCGGCCTAAAGCCCGGAGATTCCTAGGGTGCTCAGGCGTGATTTAAGCTGCCCCTGAGTCACTAAGGACTCCGTCCCGCTGGCGCGAACGGTGGGTTCTTGGGCCGAGTGCGTATCCGCCTTGAGACTGCGGGCACTCCTGCGGAGAATGTCCTGCAAAATCTCCTCAATCACAACGATCACGAAGCGGGAGCAGATTCAGGGATAAATTCCAGCGCGGCTGAGTTGATGCAGTAGCGCAGTCCTGTGGGTGGCGGGCCATCCTCAAAGACGTGACCTAGGTGGGCATCACAGACAGCGCACAGAACTTCCGTGCGCACCATGCCGTGGGAGAAATCCGGTTCCATGCGGATATTTTTGGGGTCAAGGGGTTGCCAAAAACTCGGCCAGCCACTGCCAGAATCATACTTCGTCTCGGAGTGAAAGAGCGGCGTGCCACAGCAAACACAGCGATAGAGACCGGGCTTTTTGTTATTCCAGTAGCAGCCTGTGAAGGCGCGCTCCGTTCCCTTTTTGCGGGTGACATAGTACTGCTCAGGAGTCAGTTGAGCTTGCCATTCAGCATCAGTTTTCACAACCTTAGCCATTTTTGCCTCAGAAATAGACAGTGATCTTACTCTTCAGCATAATCAGGGACATCGGGAAGTTCCAGTCTTTTTGCCAAAGGTTCCCTGCCAAGGGGAAAATGTAAGGGCAATCTTGACCTTGTTTGGTTATGCCCGTTTCGCTGCCCCTCACCTTTGATTTGTCCTCTGAGTCCGAGTTTTATGCTCAGGTCAGCGCTGGAATTCAGGCAGCAGAGCAGGCCAATTGTCAGTTCCTGAGTCTGGGGCTGCCTTTACCGACGGTTGATCCCCTAATGCTGTTGGCTGGCCTGATGCAGGTCAGTGGCGAAAGTGAGCATTTTTACCTTGAGCAAGCGGGGCAGATTGTTGCTGCCTGTGGTGCGGTGGCAACTCGTCATGCTCAAGGAGATCAACGGTTTACGCAACTCCAGCGTTTTAGTGAACAAACCCTCGGCCGCGTGTGGGCGATCGCCCCAGCCGAACCGCGCGTCTTTTGTCAATTTAGTTTTTGGGAGCACACAGGCTCGAATCGGGGGGTCTTACCCCGCTGGCAGGTGATGCAGCATCTTGATCATGTTTGGCTCAC
>NZ_CALGOG010000093.1:0-14157 GCF_937958135.1 uncultured Thermosynechococcus sp.
GGGGCAAACGCCTATAATCTTAAGTGTTTTTACATTTGGCCGATGTCCCTTGAGGGAACCCTATGACCAATACGACCTCGCCTGCCATTCTCAATCCAATTGCCCGTCCTGAAGTTCCCCAAGAACTTGCTGAAAATATCATCCTTACTTCCCTCAACGATGTCTATGACTGGGCGCGGCTATCGAGCCTCTGGCCCCTTATGTATGGCACCGCCTGTTGCTTCATTGAATTTGCCGCCATGATTGGCTCGCGCTTTGATTTCGACCGCTTTGGCTTAGTGCCCCGCAATAGCCCCCGTCAGGCGGATTTGATTATCACCTCCGGTACCATCACCATGAAGATGGCACCCGCCCTGGTGCGTCTTTACGAGCAAATGCCCAATCCCAAGTACGTGATTGCCATGGGGGCTTGCACAATTACAGGGGGCATGTTTAGCTCCGACTCCTATTCTGCAGTGCGCGGCGTGGACAAGTTGATTCCTGTGGATGTGTATTTGCCCGGCTGTCCGCCCCGGCCAGAGGCGATCATGGATGCGATCGTCAAGCTGCGTAAGAAAATTGCCAACGAGCATATTAGTGAGCGCGGCAATCTTGCCCAAACCCAGCGTCTCTTTACTGCCAAGCACAGGATGAAGCCCGTACCCCCCATTCTCACAGGGCAATATCTCAGTGCCCCCACTCGCCAAGCGCCGCCCCCCGCCCTTGCTGCAGCCATGGGAATAGCAGTTCCGGCCCTTGAGGAACCTGTAGGCGAAACTAGCGCTGTTTCAGAGTAATTTCATTCTTATTAAGAGGGAGCAGTCATGGCAGTTTCAATAGAACTTTTGGTACTGGGTGCTTATGTAGGTTTGGCAGGGCTGTATCTGCTGGTGGCGCCAGCAATTGTCTATGTCTATTTGCATCGGCGCTGGTATGTGGCCAGTTCCTTTGAGCGGGCGTTTATGTACTTTCTCGTTACTTTCTTTTTCCCAGGACTGTTGCTTTTAGCTCCCTTTATTAACTTCCGTCCACAACCACGCTCCCTCAATTCCTAGGGGCTATGCGCCGCATTGATGTGCTTGGGATTGGGATTGGTATTTTCTTGACGGGCGGCTTGGTCTATGGCCTGTTGCGGGCCGTGGGAATTGAGCCGCTGCAAGCGGGAATTTGGAGCCAAGCAATTTTTGTTTTGGGGGTTCTGGGTTGGGTCTGCACGTATCTACTGCGAGTTTTTACGGGACGGATGACCTACCATCAGCAACTCAAAGACTATGAGGAGGCAGTGATTCGCGATCGCCTAGCACGCCTGTCACCAGAGGAATTAGCTGCCCTTGAGGCAGAACTCCAAGCGGAATCCACTGAGACTGCGAATCTAGAATTAGGCGATAATTAGCTCAAGTTTCCCTTAGCTTGAGCATGCACTTTCCCCGCTCCTGTGGTTTACTGCTTCATCCCACGTCCCTACCCGGTGGTCACGGCATTGGTGACTTAGGGGCTGCGGCCTATAAGTTTCTTGACTTTTTAGTGGCCGGTGATCAGCAGTACTGGCAGGTGTTGCCCCTAGGACCCACCGGCTCTGGCAACTCTCCCTACATGTGCTACTCGGCCATGGCCGGCAACCCCTTGCTCATTAGTTTGGACGAGTTGGTCAAAAAGGGCTGGTTGACGGCCGCTGATTTAGCAGGACTCACCCTTGAGAATGGCGATCGCGTTGATTTCGAGGCCGTCATTCGCCAAAAATTACCCCTGCTGCGCCTTGCAGCTCAGCGCTTCCAGCGTCAAGCCACCCCAGAAGACTGGCAAGCCTTCCGTGAGTTTCAAGACCTTGCCCACTACTGGCTGCCCACCTATGCCCTCTTTATGGCACTTAAGGATCACCACGAGGGACAGCCGTGGTATGAATGGCCCGCCCCCTTGCGGCACCGTCAGCCAACCGCCCTTGCCGCTATTCAAGTCGTTCTTGAAGAGCGCATTTTTGAGTACGAGTTTCAGCAATTTCTCTTTTACCAGCAGTGGCACGCCCTCAAGGAAGCTGCCCATCAACAGGGGATTCAAATTATTGGGGATATTCCCATCTATGTGGCTCACGACAGTGCCGATGTTTGGGCTTTTCCCCAATTTTTTGAGCTTAATCCCGAAACCGGCGCTGCCGCCCTCATGGCCGGTGTGCCCCCCGATTACTTTAGTGCCACAGGTCAACTGTGGGGCAACCCCATTTACAACTGGAAAGCCCTTGCTGCCGATGGCTACTCTTGGTGGATTGAGCGCTTCCGTGCTCTGCTCTCCTACGTGGACATTATCCGGGTTGATCACTTTCGCGGCTTTCAAGGCTACTGGCAAGTCCCTGAAGGGGAGGAAACAGCCGTCAATGGCGAGTGGCAACCAGGCCCCGGTGCCGCCTTCTTTGAGGCGCTACAAGCTGCCTTGGGACGATTGCCAATTTTAGCCGAAGATTTAGGGGAGATTACCCCCGATGTCATTGCCCTGCGAGATCAGTTTCAATTTCCAGGGATGAAAATCCTCCAATTTGCCTTTAGTGGTGGCTCGGATAACCCCTTCTTGCCCTTTAATCAAGAGCGCAACTGTGTGGTGTACACGGGCACCCACGATAACGACACAACTGTCGGTTGGTACCGCAATCTGAGTGACCGGGAACGGCAGCGCTTCATTGACTATTTGGGCTATACCCCCAGCGAACCCCACTGGGCGTTGATTCGTATGGCCTTAGGCACCGTTGCCAACCAAGCCATTATTCCTGTTCAAGATTTGCTCGGCCTCGATAGTCATGCCCGCATGAATTTCCCCGGTACTGGCGAAGGCAACTGGGCATGGCGGCTGACTGCCGATCAACTCACCCCTGAACTTGCGGCTCATTTGAAGCATTTGGTGCATCTCTTTGGCCGTCAAGCCCCACCGAGACCCCAGCCTGTAGAAACCGAGGCGGAATCCCGCGGCAGCGCAGAGTAGCACTAAGCTCGCCGCCGCCCATCGGGCATAATCGTGCCCCGCAAGTCCACTTCACTGAGGTTCGCACCGCTCATATCCGCAGCGGTCAGGTTCGCCCGCGTCAAATCCGCCCGTGATAGGTTAGAGCCTGAGAGGTTGGCATCCCCTAGGTCGGCTCCACTTAAGTTAACACCACTGAGATCCACCGTTGCCAGTAAGCTGCCACTAAAGGTGGCGCGGCTGAGGGTGGCTCCACTCAGGGTAGCACGGCTAAGATTTGCTTCTGAGAGGGTCGCACGGCTCAGGTTGGCTCCCACCAAGCGGGCACGGCAGAGATTTGCCTCCACGAGATCGGCACGGCTAAAGTTAGCTTCTGCTAACTCCACTTCGCGGAGGTTGGCACCGCTGAGATTGGCGCCCCGCAGCTTCACCCCATTAAAGACTAGACCACTAAGATTGGCACTGCGTAGATCCGTTTGACTCAAATCCGCGTTGTCCAGCAATGCCCCCTGCAAATTTGCCCCTTGGAGATTGGCGCCCCGCAGATTGGTGCCCACCAGTTTGGCGTGGCTGAGGTTGGCACCCCGTAGATTCGCCCCACTGAGATCCGCGCGGCTCAGGTTGGTATGACTTAGGTTCGCGCCACCGAGATTGGCACCACTGAGGGTCACATCTGATAGCTCTAGGGAAGACAAATCCGCCTTTGCCAGTTCGGCACCCACAAGATTCGCCTTGGCAAGGTTAGCTTCACTGAGTTTGACTTCTGTGAGATCAACGCGGCTAAGATTGGCACCCGTGAGATTCGCCGCCGTTAAATTCGCACCACTGAGGTTGGCACCGCTGAGATTGGCGCCACTGAGATTGGCATTGCTGACATCGGCCTGAATCAAATCCACACGGGTCAGGTTCGCCTGTTTTAGATCCGTACCATGCAAGTTGGCGCCCTGTAAATTTGCTCCCGAAAGGTTAACGCCCTCGAGGGTCAGTCCCCGCAAATCCGCATTGGCCAGATCCACGCGGGAGAGGTTTGCACCCTGAAGCACCGTTCCCCGCAGTATAGTTTCCCTGAGTTCAGCGCGGCTGAGATTCGCGCGCGTCAGGTTCGCCCAACTGAGATCACTGCGGCTCAAGTTTGCCCCGGCAAGGTTGGCGTCCACCAGTTCTGTTTTGATGAGCATGGCATTGACAATTTCTGACCCACAGAGCACCGCACCGCTGAGATTTGCTCCGCTCAGGTTGACCCACTCCATGTCGGCACGGGAGAGAATAATCCCCCGTAGATCCGCGTTGATAAACTCGCCATTGGTCAAACTGGCACGATTGAAGTCCCGTTCACCGCTGGCATAGCGTTTTAACAACTCTTGGGGATTCATCAAAAAAACAGGTCTAAAACCCCGCCCTTGCGGGCGGCTTTACACTCTAAGACTAGCTTAATTCCCTAAGGCCATGAGAGGATGATAAAAGACTTGCGCTCGATGCCGGCATGGCGATCAATGGACACCATTCCCATTTTAGATCTGAAAGCCCAATATCAATCCCTGCAAGCAGATATTGATCGCGCAGTTGCCCGCGTATTAGCCTCAGGTCAGTTCATTCTAGGGCCAGAGGTGCAGGCCTTCGAGGAAGAGGTGGCCGCCTATTTGGGGGTGCGCCATGCGGTGGCGGTTAATTCGGGCACCGATGCCCTGGTCATTTCCCTGCGCAGTTTGGGGGTGGGGGCGGGAGATGAGGTCATCACTACCCCATTTTCGTTTTTTGCGACCGCAGAGGCGGTTAGTTTGGTAGGTGCCCGCCCGGTCTTTGTGGATGTGGAACTGGACTCTTTTAACCTTGATCCCAGTAAAGTTACGGCAGCCATTACCCCCCGCACTAAGGCTATTTTGCCTGTGCATTTATTTGGACGACCGGCGGCCATGGGAGCCATTGTTGAAGTTGCTCAAGCCCATGGGTTAGCTGTTCTGGAAGATTGTGCCCAGTCCTTTGGTGCCCGCTATTGCCCGCCCTGTGAAAATTGTCAATGTACAGCGGCAACTCAACAGACCTTAGCGAATCAATTTACGGGGGCGATCGGGAGCATGGGTGCCTTTTCCTTCTTTCCGACAAAAAACTTGGGTGCCTATGGTGATGGGGGGTTGATTACCACCAACGATGATGATCTCGCCGAGCGATCGCGCATGCTGCGGGTACATGGGTCTCGACAGCGCTACCATCACGAGATGATCGGCTACAACTCTCGCTTAGACAGCCTGCAGGCAGCGATTCTGCGAGTGAAACTACCCCATATTGACCGTTGGAACCAAGAACGACGGCGGGTAGCGCAAACCTACCATCAGGCCTTAGCAGGTCTGGAAATGATAGTTACCCCTAGGATAGTGCCGGGACATGTGTTTCATCAATATACGATTCGGGTGCTCGATGGCCGGCGGGATGCCCTTGCGGCTTATCTGAAGGCAGCTGGCATTAGTTCAATGGTTTACTACCCGATTCCCCAGGATCACTGTCCAATGTACAAGGGGCAATCTCCACCGAATCCGGTGAGCGATCGCCTCGCCAACGAGGTACTCAGCCTCCCCATTTGGCCTGAATTAAGCGATGCCACCATTGAGTATATTGCGGCAACCATTCGTCAGTTTTTTCAGCGGCTGTAGAAAGAATTCCCAAGGCGTTGTCTTGCCTTAACAAATCCTTAAAGTCCCACTCGCTAAGCTAGCTACAGCGCCTCTAGGAAGAGAGCGATCCTGTTGTTGAGGGTTCGGAGAACGATGCTATGAAGGTTGCGGTTTTCAGTGCCAAATCCTACGATCGCGAGTTTTTGAATGCCGCCAATGCTGCCCAAGGCTATCCCCATTACCTAAGCTACTACGATGTGCGCTTGCAGCCTAAAACCGTGGCTCTTGCCAAGGGGCATGGGGCTGTCTGTGGGTTTGTCAACGACGATCTCGGAGCAGAGACCCTAAAACGGCTGGCGGAATTGGGGGTGCGTCTGGTCACCTTGCGCTGTACTGGCTATAACAATGTGGACTTAGCCACAGCGGCCAGCTTGGGAATCAAGGTCACCCGTGTCAGCGCCTATTCTCCCTACTCTGTGGCGGAGCATACCGTGGGGCTAATCCTGATGTTGAATCGTAAACTCCACCGCGCCTACAACCGCGTGCGGGATGACAATTTTTCCCTGGAGGGACTGATGGGGTTTGACCTCCATGGCTGTACGGTCGGGGTTATTGGCACCGGTAAAATTGGCAACATTGTTGGCCGGATTATGCATGGTTTTGGCTGCCGCGTGTACGGCTATGATCCTTACCCCAATGAAACCTTTAGTGCAATAGGCACCTACACAACCCTAGAAACCCTGCTGGCGGACTCCGACATTGTCACGCTCCACTGTCCCCTTGTTCCAGAAAATGAACATCTAATCAACGCCACCACAATTGCACAAATGAAAAAGGGGGTAATGCTAATCAATACCAGTCGCGGCAAATTGGTGGACACCAAAGCCGTCATCGAGGGCATTAAAAGCGGCCAAATTGGCTATTTGGGAATTGATGTCTATGAAGAGGAAGGCTCCCTCTTTTTCCAAGACCTCTCGGACACGATTATTCAGGATGATACCTTCCAACTCCTGCAATCCTTCCCGAATGTGGTCATCACTGCTCACCAAGCCTTCTTTACCCGCAACGCCCTCACGGATATTGCCCGGACCACGATTGAAAATTTGACCTGTTTTGAGCAAGGTCTGCCCCTGGCAAACGAAGTCAAATAGACGCAGGGCTTTGTCTAAACGGTTATCCCCATCACGTTTCGGACAAGCAGATCCGCTATAGTAGCGATCGCGTTTATTTCAGGAAAAAATCATGGGGCGCGCAGAAAAAGTCATTTTGGCCTATTCGGGCGGGGTAGATACTTCCGTGTGTATTCCCTATCTCAAACATGAATGGGGAGTTCAGGAAGTCATTACCCTTGCGGCTGATTTAGGACAGGGAGATGAACTAGAGCCGATTCGCCAAAAAGCCCTAGATTCTGGTGCCAGTGCCTCGTTGGTGGTGGATGCCAAGGAAGACTTTATCCGCAACTACGCTTTTCCGGCCATTCAGGCCAACGCCCTTTACGAAAATCGCTATCCCCTCTCAACTGCCCTTGCTCGCCCCCTGATTGCCAAGCTCTTGGTGGAGGCGGCTGCCGAGTATGGGGCTGATGCCGTTGCCCACGGCTGTACAGGGAAAGGCAATGATCAAGTCCGCTTTGATGTGGCGATCGCGGCCCTCAATCCCAACCTCAAGGTCTTGGCACCGGCGCGTGAATGGGGCATGAGCCGTGAAGAAACCATTGCCTACGGCGAACGCTTTGGCATTCCCGCCCCCGTGAAAAAATCTTCCCCCTACAGTATTGACCGCAATCTTTTGGGACGCAGTATTGAGGCAGGCCCCCTTGAGGATCCGTGGATTGAACCCTCAGAGGAAATCTACTTGATGACCCAACCCATTGAAAACACGCCCAACTCCCCGGAGGATGTGGAGATTGGCTTTGAAGCAGGCATGCCCGTCAGCCTTGATGGTCGCTCCCTAGATCCTGTAGCCCTCGTCAGTGAACTCAATGAGCGGGTCGGTCGCCATGGATTTGGTCGGATTGACATGATTGAAAATCGCCTTGTGGGCATTAAATCCCGCGAAATATACGAAGCCCCTGCCCTGTTGGTGCTCATTGACGCGCACCGCGATTTGGAAAGTTTGACCCTGACTGCGGATGTTACCCAGTACAAGCGGGGCATTGAAGAGACCTACAGTCGCTTGGTCTATAACGGCCTCTGGTACAGTCCCCTCAAGGAAGCCCTTGATGCCTTTATTCAACAGACCCAAAAACGGGTGACGGGTACCGTGCGCGTCAAACTCTTTAAGGGAACTGCACGGGTGGTGGGGCGGCAATCCCCCTACTCTCTCTATAGCTCCGAGTTAGCAACCTACGGCGCTGCGGATCAGTTTGATCACAGGGCAGCCGAGGGCTTTATCTACGTCTGGGGGCTACCCACCCGTGTCTGGGCAGAAAAACTACGCCAAGGCTAATCGGGGGCTTCGACAATACACCACTCGTGGAGTTCGTAGTGGACACACCGGTGTTGGACAAGGGGGTCACGGGCAACGATTTCCTCGGCCGCCTTGCGGGAATCCGCCTGAAACAGCAACATGCCACCCCCGCGCTCAGCCCAGTATCCCGTGCGGGCTTGATGCCCTGCGGCAATGAGGGAGCGGACATAGGCGCGATGGGCGGGGACATATTGATCAAAGGTTGCCTTATCCACAATGCCGCGTTCAATTTTGACAAACCATGGCATGGGTGCTTGGCTCCTGCGGATTTGAATCAACACCTAGAATAGCTATAGCACTGTGCCCTCGTCACTTTTCTGTTGTGCCTTGATTGGGAGCAGCCATGAGCAAAGCCATTACCCTTGAAACGTTGTTAAGTGAGTTTGCCCGTGGGGTGCGGAATTTCCGTGGCGTCAATTTGGCCGGGAGCATGTTTCCTCTTGTGCAACTCAGCCATGTGGATCTTGCGGGCGCTAATCTTCAGGGGATTAACTGGAGTGGCGCAGATCTGATCAAGGCAAATCTCGCCAATGCCAATCTGCAGGGGGCAAACCTAATTGGTGCCGATTTGAGTGGTGCCAATCTTACGGATGCCAATTTGCAGGAGGCGCTGCTCAGTGGCGCTATCTTAGTGGGTGCCTATCTCTCGCGAGCGAATCTACAGCGGGCTGTGCTCAGTGGCGCTATCCTCAAGGGAGCTGTTCTGCGCGACAGTAACCTGAACGAAGTCAATGTAGTGGGAGCAGATCTTTCGGAGGCGGATTTAAGGGGAGCGATCGCTCGCCGTCGCGATCTAGAGGAAGCTAAACTGTCGGGGGCAACACTGCCCAACGGTGAGGTGGTCTTTGACGCAGAGGAACTGGAAGAGATTCCCGTGGCTTCGACAGTGGAGCACACAGCGGCAATGGCAACCGCCACTGAAACCACAGTTTTGGAGTGGACCAACGAGCAAGTCATTGAAAAGCTGATTTTGCAACAACATCCCTTGCCCTCCTCCTGCCAAAGTGCTGACCTGAAGGTGGTTCATCTTGATAATCACTGCTATCAGTTGCGAACGGCGAATGACACTGTGGTTGCTATGGTGGAGGGAGCGAGTGTTGCCGAGGAAACTGTAACCGTTTTTTCAGAAGCTCCCTTTGCGGATTTGGTGGCCAGTGTGCTCCAAGCCCTTTCCTTTTTGCCGACGCAATACATTCCTGAGCCTATACCCGCATGGCAATACGAGCAGGTGCCGATTCCTGCGGGAAGTGAAGTTCGTTTCGGAACTGCACGACAACTTTGGAAAGCGTGGTGGCTCCTTCTGAAGTCCACGGCCACAGGGCAGGAGTTGTCCCAATTGGAACCCTTACAACTGTTGGTGGGCAAAAGTTGGCAACCCATTTGCGACATTGCCTTTTCACCCTCGGCCAGTGGGGGCGTGATTATCAAAACCCCTACGGGCGATCGCCCCTATTCTGCGGATGCGTTGCTGACTTGGCTGGAAAGTGTCCGGTCTGGAGCACCGACAACCCCTAGCCCAGTGCCCACCCCTACAACCTCCCTCTGGAACGGTGTGCTGAAGTTTGAAAAGAACTGCTTGACGATCCAAACGGCGGCAGGACCCGTCTATGTGCGGGGTGAAAATTTGACGGTCACCCTTGGTGGTCAGACGATCGATCTGAACCAACTCTAATGGTCGTCATTCAACCCTTTGATTTTAGTCGCTGGCCGATTGCCGTCAGTGATTTACCTGCGGACACCTACCTTGTGGGGGGAGCGGTGCGGGATGCCCTCCTAGGGCGCACAACGTTGTACCCCGACTTGGATTTTATTGTGCCGGCGGAGGCGATCGCCCTGGCAAAAAAACTGGCGGACAAGTACAGGGCTGGCTTAGTGGTGTTGGATCGAGAGCGGCAGATTGCCCGCTTGGTCTTTGCCAATACAACTGTGGATATTGCCCGGCGCCATGGAGAAACGCTTCTAGCGGATTTGAGCGATCGCGATTTTCGCCTCAATGCCATTGCCTATGACATTCACCACCACCACATTGTGGATCCCCTCGGTGGTCTGTTGGATTTACAACGCCGCCAAATTCACTATGTGGCACCGGAAAATCTGGCTGCTGATCCTCTGCGACTCCTGCGTGCCTATCGCCAAGCTGCCCAACTCCAATTCACGATTACGCCGGAAACACGGCAGGTGATCCAAAGCCTTGCTCCTAAATTGCGGCAGGTGGCAGCCGAACGGGTGCGGGTGGAACTCAGTTACCTCCTTAGTGCCGTTGAAGGTGCAGCCCAAGTGACCCTTGCCTTTCGCGATGGGGTGTTGCCGGTGTGGTTGCCTGCGGTAACCGAGGAGCGCATTACCCACTACCATGCCCTTGAGTCCACCCTGGCCAATTTTCCCTTCCCTGCCCTTTGGCCGGCGCTGACGAAATCCATTGCGGCAACCACTGCCCCCGGTGAGCCTCAACGGCGCACCCTAGCGGCTTTGGCCAAACTCACCTGCCTTGTCAATGCCAGCGATCGCCAAGCTGCCGAGGAACTGACGGCCCTCACCTACACCACCGCTGAAATTCGCATTGTGCAAGTCCTGTGCCGTCTCCTCCAAAACTGGTTGGTTCCCCTTCAACAGCCCCTCAACCGTGAGCAGGCCTTTTATCTATTCCGAACCGCGGGGAGCTATTTTCCAGCCTTTGTTGCCCTTGCTCTTAGCCGTGGTGTGCCCAAAGACCATCTGGCACCGCTGGTCAAGGCTTGGTTAGACCCCAGTGATCCCGTTGCCCATCCCCCTCAATTGCTGCGGGGCGCCGACCTGGTGGAACAGTTTCATGTCTTGCCGGGACCGCAGGTGGGTGAATTGTTACGAGCGGTGGAAGCAGCGCAAGCGCGGGGAGAAGTTGGCGATCGCCCCCAAGCCTTGGCCTATGTGGCACAGCTGCTGAATTGTTCAACCCAAGCGGGTCGGCATTAGAATCTCGTCAAAAAAATCTCTTGCCAAAGGGCGCTATAGGTCTTTTGGGTTGCCATATCGAGGGGCAGCAATACCTCACTCTGGGCAAGAGCAGTGGGAGCAGCAAGGGGAATATAGCGGTGAAAGAGAGTATCCGTTAGATTGCCCACCAAGGGGGAGGGAGCATTACTAAATTGACTCAGTTGCTCAGCCACCTCTGGCTGCCACCAGTAGTTTAACCAATCCAAGGCTGCGCGATCCGGCTCTTGGCCACAGACCCACAAATCCGCCCACAACGCTGTCCCACTGGCAGGGAATATTGCGGCATAGGTTTGCGGATCCTGCTTCAGCAACGGCAGCACATCCGTTGACCAACCCACTGCCAATTGTGTACTTCCCAGCATCAGGGGTTGTAGGTAGGCATCGGAACTAAAGAAGCGGCAACCTTGGCGCAGTTGAGACAATCGCTCCCGCAATTGGGGGTGGGTGGGTGGGGCATTGTAGGATAGCCCTAGGGATTTCAAAGTTAAGCCAATCACTTCGCGGGGGGTATTTAACAAGCTGTAGTGCCCCTGAACTGCGGGGTGCCATAGGGCATGCCAATCTCTGGGTTCCCAGCCCAACTCGGCAAAAAAATCGCGGCGATAAATGAGAACAGTGGCGCCCCAGCGATAGGGAAGCCCCCAGAGGACATCCTCTTTGCTGATGAATTGCAGAAAAGACTGCCAAGGTTCTGCCCAGTCAACCTTGGTTTGAATCAGTCTTTTCGGAATGGGAGCAATCTGCCGCTGGCGAATCGCCTCTGCCAACCAAGCATCCCCCAGACTTAACACCCCTGTTCCCAAGTTGCCTACTGCGAGGAGGTGGGCTAACGCTTGGGGGGTTTCCTGAAGACGTAAACGCAGTGCAACCCGCGACTGTTGGCGAAAGCGGCGAATGAGTTGTGGCGGTAAGGATTTGCGCAAGAGATGAACGGTTAGGCCGCCATTGGCACTCCCTTGACACCCACTGAGGGCGATCGCTCCAAGGGCAAATGCCCCCTGACAAAATTGCCGCCGCTGCATTAGCGTTGCCACCGAAACTGTAGTTGAGCGGGCTGAGCTGGATCTCCCAGTTGCTCGATGCCGCGATCGTTGGCCACAAGGTGCCGCAGGATCAGGTAGATGCGTTCCAGTTGATCGGGGGCATTCACAGCCTTGGCGATCGCCCCCAAGTCAAGGGGATCATCACTTTGTTCTAAAACTTTGACAATCTGCCGTTGCAGCGCCAAATTCGCCGCCGCTGCCTTCTTCCCGGCTTCTACGCCCGGCTGATGGTAGGCATTGATATTGATCAGGAAGCCATAGAGACCCACTGCTCGCTCGTAGAGAGCAATCAGGGCACCCACTGTTTTCGGTGTCACCTCTGGGATCGTCACCGTCAAGGAAGGGCGATCCTTTTCATAGAGGGCTTGGCGCGTACCTAGGAGCAGGCCACTGAGGTAATCTCCTGAGGTAATTCCCGGCTCCACCTCAATACCGGGTTCTTGAGCATCCCGCAGCACCTCAATAAACGTGACAAAGAAGTTGGGCAGGCCATCCCGCAACTGCTGCACATAGGCATGCTGATCCGTTGTCCCTTTGTTGCCATAGACTGCAATCCCTTGGTGGACAATATTGCCGTCGAGGTCTTTTTCTTTGCCGAGGGATTCCATCACCAACTGTTGCAAGTAGCGGCTAAACAACAACAGGCTATCTTTGTAGGGGAGAACAACCATATCCTTTTCACCCCGACCCTTGCCTGCATGGTGCCAAGCCAAGGCCAGTAGGGCAGCGGGATTTTGACGGATCTGCGGCACACGGGTCGCCTGATCCATCAGCTTGGCTCCTTCGAGCAAAGCGTCAATATCAATCCCTTGCAGGGCGGCGGGCAACAGACCCACGGTTGAAAGTTCGGAAGTGCGCCCCCCCACCCAGTCAAACATCGGGAAAATGGCAAGCCAGCCGTTGGACTCCGCCACTTGGGCAAGACCACTAGCGGGCATGGTGACGGCTACGGCGTGAGCGGCAAAGGCTAAACCAGCGCGTTGGAAGCGGGCTTGGGTCTCCAACATGCCATTGCGGGTTTCTGGCGTCCCTCCCGATTTGGAAATGACGAGCACCAGGGTTGTCCGCAGGCGATCGCCCAGTTCGGCAAAGACCCGCTCGAATCCTGCGGGATCGGTGTTGTCCAAAAAATGAATGTTCAGGGGTGGATTGACAGGAGCGAGGGCAGACGCCACAAACTGCGGTCCAAGGGCAGACCCACCAATGCCAATGGAGAGAATATCCGTGAAGCGACCCCCTTGGGGTGGGGCAATGACACCGCTGTGCACCTCTTGGCTAAACCGCTTCACTTGGGCAATGGCATTGCGAATCTCTGCACGCAACTGCGGCGTGGGGGCCAAATCCGCATCCCGCAGCCAGTAGTGTCCCACCATCCGACCCTCATCGGGATTGGCGATCGCCCCCGCTTCCAATTCCTTCATTTGCCGAAAGGCACGCTCAAAAGCCGGCTCTAGGCGCTGTACGACCGCCGGGGTCAGCCCCATGCGACTGACATCCACATAGAACTCCAATTCAGGGTGGTAGTATAACCAATCTTGGTAATGCTGCCAAAGAGCCAAAGCATCCATAAAAATACTCTCGCGCTACGATCTCAGCGTACCTCAACAACTGTCCCCTGCTGAGAAAGCTGAGTTTTCCCTTAATAAACGCCCCCGCTAGACTGCGCTCTTAAAAAAGTGGCAAATTCCTCTAAGGCTAGCCGCAAGCGATCGCCCGCCACCTCAACGAAATCATTGTGATTGGCACCCTCGACCCAGAGGGAAAATTTTGGCTTACGGGCAATGGCAAAAAGGTACTGGCCATGAGGAAAGGGCACGATGCTGTCGGCAGTACCGTGGAGAATTAACACCGGCACCTTTAAGTGCGGCAGTTTATTCCTGTTGATAAATCGATCAAAGGGAAACAGTGGGAAAGGCACCACCACCCGAAAGATGGAAGTGAAGGTATTTTCTAACACCAACCGTTCTGCAATACCTATGCAAATCTAGCCATTACTTGCTAAGACCCCTACGGGGCTGCTTGCTTCCTGCTTCACCGAGGCCGGTTTCGCTGCTACCGTCTGGTAGCGGCCAGCGCCTTCCTCTCCACAGGCTTCACATCCGGCGGAACTCGCCGTAGAGCGTCCATCAGCCAAGATA